>NZ_JBRAGO010000166.1:0-5801 GCF_052746595.1 Leptodesmis sp. | reverse complement strand
ATCACGGCTGGCTTGCTGGATTAACTGGTTGACCACTTGAGAGTTACTGATTTTACCGGGATAACGGGCATTCAATAGGAGATAGGTGTAATTGTTCAGAGGTAGGGTTGCGGAAGTACCGATCGCGTGAATCAGGGATCGATGAGAAAGATGGGGCACCAGAGCGGCAGGAGCCAGAACTGGATCTGAAGTGGTGATTTGGGCGATCGCAGTACGACTGGCTGACCAGGTATCCAGCGTACCGAGATAACGACTGCCAAACAGAGGCACCTGAGCCAGAGCTACAAATGCCGTTAAGGCCCACAGCAGAATGGATCGGGGGTTGTGAATCCAGGAGCGTTGGTCGGCTAGGGAGGCGATCACCATCACGAGGAGAAATGGCAGAATCGGCAGGGAATATTGGTGGATCAAATTCTTCTGAACAGCACTGTCAGAAATCAGATTCAAGGCCAATTGCGGCAAGGCGGCTACCAGAGTTGAGAGGTAGGCCAGAGACAAGCCCCAACCCAGGGGCGCGAACAACAGCAGCAAGTATTCCAGATTCGCCAAAGTTAGCAATCGCTTGAGTACCAGATCAGGTCGCAGGATCAGACTGATGATAATTTCGGGAACCGATCGGCCAAATTCAGCATAGTAGGACAGTCCCAGAATTCCAGCAGGTTGGAAGTGGGGCAGGATAATTCGAGTGGCGATAATGAACCAGACCAGACCAGACCAGAAGGCGATCACGCCACACACCCGCCGCTTTTCAAATACCCACAACCACAGGCCCATTGCGGCAATCGTGAGCGATAAGGCATCTCGACATCCCAGAGCAATCCAGATACAGAGCGTAAACCAACCAATTTGATCAGCTCGTGCGGCCCAAATTGCGGTCAATACCAGGGGCAGGGCGATCACTTCAGGATGAAAATCAAACAGGTTCAGGTTGAAAATCAGGGGGTAGAGCAGGTAAGCTGCCGCGATCGCATTCGCTACTCCTTGCTTCAAGCCTGCCTGTCGTGCCAGATGCCAGGTGGGGATGGCTCCGACTGAGAGCGCGATCGCCTGCACGGCAAATAACCAGTACACACTGGGGTAGATCCGATACAGCAACGACAGGGGATAGAAAATCCAGGCTGCATGGTCGCCCAAAATATGCACATTGACGATCGTTGAAATCGGTGGCAACCCTTGACTAAGGAGATATAGAGGTTGATCAAAAATTCCTAGATCCCAGGCATTCGACTGAAACAGCAGATGACGTACACTGCTGCACACAAACAAAATTATCGTGCTGACAACCACCATCCAAAGTAAGGGTCTGGATCCGGCGATTGTTTTACCTTGCGCCTCCTGCTCCACGCCTTGCGCCATTATTCAACCAAACTCCTGTCGCTACATTTGAATTGTTATGCCGCGACTACCCTATCACAGGTGATCACGCAGTACGAACCCGTAACTCCAGGGATACGCAAAAGACTTAAGCCAACTCCCTGGGAGCATCTAGACTTTCTGATTCCCTAAGTCCTTTCAGGTGTAGGGTGAAAAGGATTGTCCTGATTTTTAATATGCGCGATCGGCAAATGGAATCCCTCGTCCGGCTATGTTGCTTCTCCGTTACACTGGTTTGCTCAACCCTTCTTTTACCCTTTGCTTCACCAGCCCAAGACTCACCTGCTCTAAACCAGGGCAAACGGGGAATGGTGGTGTCGGCTCACCCGTTGGCCAGTGCGACTGGCCTACAAATGCTTAAAGCAGGGGGCAATGCTGTGGATGCTGCTGTGGCCACCGCCTTTGCCATTTCAGTGACCGAGCCTTACTCGGCGGGAATTGGGGGAGGGGGATTTCTGCTGTTGCGATCGGGCCAGACGGGAACCATCCGAGCACTGGATTTTCGCGAACGGGCACCCCTGGCCGCCACCCGGAATATGTATCTGGATGCACAGGGCAGGGTACGGCCTAATTTGAGTACGGATGGGTATCTGGCTGTGGGGGTGCCGGGTACGGTAGCCGGATTGTATGAAGTGCATCGTCAGTACGGGAAGTTGCCCTGGAAAATGGTGGTGCAACCAGCGATCGTGCTGGCCGATCGGGGCTTCGTCGTCAGTTCCCGAATGGCTGCCGCGATCGCCCGTCAACAGACGCTGCAACAAAATCCAGCGGCTCGGCGGATTTTTACTCGAAATGGCAATCCTTTGCAGATCGGGGAAAGGTTGATTCAGCAGGACTTAGCCAAAACCTTGCGAGCGATCGCTCAGAATCCACAAAGTTTTTATCAGGGATGGATTGCTCAAGCAATCGCACAGGATATGCAGACCAATGGTGGCTTAATCACCTTGCAGGACTTGCAACGATACCGTCCCATCTGGCGGGAACCGGTGTGCGGTATGTTTTGCATGGCCCGCGTGTGTTCCATGCCGCCTCCCTCTTCAGGGGGTGTGCATCTATTACAAATGCTGAACATGATAGGGGATACGGATTTAAAGGGTTGGGGTTGGCACAGTCCCGATGTTTTACATCTGCTAATCGAAACGATGCGAATTGCCTACGCCGATCGGGCCAGATACCTGGGAGATCCAGACTTCGTCAAGGTTCCAGTGGCTGCTCTGATCAGTCCCGCCTATGGACAGCAACGTCGCCAGGAAATTGATCTGCAGCAGGCCCGTCCTTCCAGTCAGGTTCAGGCGGCGGATCCAGCTTTAATACAACGACTGAATCACTCCAAGGAATCGGGCGATACCAGTCATCTGAGTGTGGTGGACAAGCTGGGGAATGCCGTTAGCCTCACCTTTACCGTAAATCTCTCCTTTGGGGCGGGAATTGTCACGCCTGGAACGGGAATTGTGTTGAATAACGAAATGGATGATTTTGCAGCGGCTCCGGATGTGCCCAATACCTTTGGCTTAGTGGGTGGAGATGCCAATGCGATCGCCCCTGGTAAAACGCCTCTGTCCAGCATGACCCCCACAATCGTCACAGAAAAAGGTCAACTGCGACTGGTCACAGGTTCTCCGGGTGGCAGCACAATTATCACAACTGTTTTGCAAATCGTCTTAAATGTGCTGGTGTACGGTATGGATGCGCAACGGGCAGTAGCGTCTTCTCGACTGCATCATCAATGGTTGCCGGATCAGGTGATAGTCGAAACGTTTGGTTTTGATCCGTTGACCCTGGCAGAGTTGCAGCGACGAGGGCAGCGAATTCAACAGCGATCGGGGTGGGGCAATGCCAATGCGATCGTCCGAACGCCGGAGGGGATCCTGGAAGGAGCAGCAGATCCGCGCGGCGAAGGGGTAGCCTATGGCTTTTAATCGACTACCTTGAGCAATCCCCGATGCAGTCTATCAAAGACTCGATCGATCAATACTTCCTCCTGTGGGGTGAGCCTCCTGCACAGGAGTAACAAATGCTGATCTTCGTGGGTGATCTAGCGAGAACTCAGAATCCGGTTTACCACTTGTTCCAGGAACATAACAGGAAAACGATGGGTAGACATAGATGACGGGGGAACTCGACTTCTTTAGTATCCGGTGATTGCCCAGTCTGATTGGTGATGCTGAGGGCGGCTTGCCTATGATGTTCAGGGGCGATCGCCGTGATTTCTATCACACATTACAAAATCTTTATTCTGAAACAGCAGAAAGCCGAGGAACTGAGCTCTCAACTCTTCTCGTCCCGTTTCTATCAATCTTCATCAGTTTCTTGCTATTCCTCCCCACTCCCTTACTAAGAATTTACTAAGGTCAACGGGGAAACCCATTAGCTTAGAGTGAGAAGGTGCATTTCCTCCAGAAGAAAGAGGTGTTTACCTGTACAGTGATGCAGCTAGACGAATCGCCTTTCTTTCTGGCCTGCTTCAAACTGCTCCTACCCTCAGCCCTCTAGCTTCAGAGGTCAGGAGAATTCTTTTTTAAAGACCAGGGTGTTGTTTTAATTCATTCACGATCTGTGGACTGACACAATTCAGAATCATGATCGCCATTGATTCTTAGCCATTAGCTGTAATGACATAACAGGTGATTCCCATTTGATCGGTGCGTTACGCTGGCGCTAGCAGCACCCTACGGGAACTCATGACTCATGACGGTTTTATCCAGAGTTGATTTCCACGGATCTACTGAGGGCGGCTATTTAAACCTTATCCAAGTCCAGAACCGTTGTTTCTTTTATACGAAAACGACCGTTCTCTAGCTGGACTTGGTTTAATTTCGTAATTTTTAGAGACTGATAGGAAACTGGTCTCTTTTGAGGTGTGTTGCAGGAGCAACAGGCTGATAGAGAGGGCAGTTTCAGGATTGGGGACAGCAGTTTTTAAGTTTGATTACTACTAAGGATACCGTAGCAATGATACCGACGAGTTATCTCGTAAAAGAAGCGTGGAATCTGTTGGACAAGGCGGTGGTTTATTACCGGGGACGGGCTGTAGAGGAAAGTCTGATCGCAGAACAGGAACGGCAGCAACGACAACGGACGGAACAAGAAGTGCCAGCTTTAAAGGCAACACTGCGAGAGTTAGGTATTGATCCCGATCGCCTGAAGTAAGTTGTTTCAGCCCACTCTGGGGATTTGTCCTTCTACTTTTTTAAGGAATAGTCTGTTCCATAGCTCCTATAGAGAATTTTGAAGGCTTTTTCTATCCTGGTGTCCCTCTGGCCGTTGTATACTCACCGCAATAGATTTTTTAACTTTTGCATAAAGGAACATCTCACTGGCATACCGCCTTGTCTCAGGTGTGCAGGTGAATCTCTCAACCCAAGTTGCGATCGCCCATCTGCGTATCGCTCCAGTTCAATCAATGGGCACCCCAGGGGCCATTGGGAACGCACCCCAGCCGAGGCCAGTTCATTGAACAGAATTGACAAAAGAAGCCAATAAAACCGGAGGGTTAATCATGAAAGCTTCATTGCTCTGGCCCATCATGCCGAACTCGTTTTGGTCGTACCAAGAAACGTTGGATATGGCAGGGATTCGCTCTACCAATCCGCCTTTGGGTTTGATTACCGTGGCCGCAATGTTACCGACCGATTGGGAAATTCGCTTTGTCGATCGCAATGTTCGCTGTGAAACCGATGAGGATTGGAATTGGTGCGACTTAGTCCTAATCTCAGCCATGATTATCCAGCGTCAGGATTTCCGAGAACTGATTCAAAAAGGAGTTGCACTAGGCAAAAAGGTGGCCGTTGGCGGGCCTTTCCCTACTTCCGTTCCTGAATTTGCCCTGGAATCCGGTGCCCATTACCTGATCCTGGACGAAGGAGAACATACCATTCCTATGTTTCTGGAAGCTTTGGAGCGGGGTGATGAAACGGGCATCTTCCGATCGGCTGAAAAACCGGATGTTACCCAAACCCCAATTCCTCGCTTCGACTTACTGGATCTGGATGCTTACCTGGCGATCACCGTCCAATTCTCACGGGGCTGTCCGTTCCAGTGTGAGTTCTGCGACATTATCAATCTGTACGGTCGCAAACCCCGCACAAAAACTCCAGAGCAGATGCTGAAAGAATTTGATCGGCTGTATGAAATGGGGTGGTGACGTTACATTTTTGTCGTGGACGATAACTTTATTGGCAACAAGCGCAATGCCAAAGTCTTTTTGCGAGAACTAATTCCCTGGATGGAACAGCACAAATATCCCTTCAAGTTGATCACGGAAGCTTCACTCAACCTGGCCGAAGATGATGAACTGATTGAACTGATGGTGAAAGCGGAGTTTGTGTTGGTTTTCATGGGTATTGAAACCCCTGATGTAGACAGTCTGGTGGGCAGTGACATCCTCCCGACACCAATGCTACGCATACGGTGCGGGCTTCCCAAGA
>NZ_JBRAGO010000165.1:0-5907 GCF_052746595.1 Leptodesmis sp. | reverse complement strand
GTCAACAAAACTGACAAATTGCAAGTTGGACGAATCGTCAACATTCCGAACTGGCACTTTGAGCGCGTAATTTTACCAGGACAACGGCTCCTCTTTGAGGCCCAGGTTGCAGGTTTATTGGAGGTGCATGTGATTACCAACTCCAGTACCAGCTTACTCAGTACTATTCCCTGCCCAGATCTGCAGATCAGTACAGATCTGATCAATCACTTGCTCAATCGACTGTCTTGAAGGCGAGAGTCAGGGCAGAAAGCAGAGGGCAGGTTAATGCGTTGCGGCAATGCCTGTAGCTTTTACCTTCTTCAAGAACAAGACCGTGATACCGCTTAACAAAAGGGCGCAGGCAATGAAGTAAAAGCAATCATTAAATGCCATCACATACGCTTCTCGGCGAACCATGTTGCTCATGGTTTCAATAGCCTGTTGTTGAGCCGTTGCCAGGTCGGCCCCCTTGCTGACAAAATACTGGGTCATTTGCTGAAGCCGCTCCTGGACAGCAGGACTGTAGATAGAAACCGCTTCTCCCAGACGGTTGGAGTGAAACTGTTGGCGATTGGTTAGCAGGGTAGCGATCGCGGCAATCCCGATCGACCCACCCAGATTTCGCATCATATTAAACAGCCCAGAAGCCGAACCTGCCTGGGAAGCCGGTAACCCAGCTGTGGCCACAGAAGACAAAGGCACCATAATCAGCGGTTGACCCATTGCCCGTACCAGTTGTGACCAGCGCAATTGATCCAGACCCGTCTGGTTAGTCAGGGTCGAGTTTATAAAGCAACTGACGGCAAACAGACTGATACCAAGAGCAATCAACACCCGCACATCAATTTTTTGCATCAGTTTGGGCACAAACGGAATAATCAATAACTGGGGAAAGCCCACCCACATCAGCACTTCCCCAATCTGCATGGCGTTGTATCCCTGAATCTGGCTGAGATATAAGGGCATGATGTAGACCGTGCCATATAGACCCAGTCCCAGGATGACATTAATCACGCTGGATAAACCGAAGTTGCGATGGGTCATCAGGCGCAGGTTAATAAAGGGCTTTTTGCGCGTCAGTTCAATCCAGAAAAAGATCGCCAGAAAGATCACCGCGATCGCCGTTAAGCGCACAATCAGTACCGAGCCAAACCAATCCTTACGGCTGCCCTCTTCTAAGACAATCTGGAGTGATCCCAGACCGATCGCCATGGCAATAATGCCGCCCCAATCCCCTTCTTTCAGCAAGTGCAGTTGCATGGGTTTGGGTTCGATCGCATACCAGACCGCTGCCAGCAATAACAGGCCAGGAATCAGGTTGATGTAGAAGACATAATGCCAGCTAAAGTTTTCCGTCAACCAGCCGCCAAAGGTAGGGCCGATGGAGGGGGCAAAGGTAGCCGTGATCGCAAACAGGGCCATGCCGATCGGCTGCTTGGCGGGCGGCAGGGTGGTCAACAGTACGGTAAAGGCCATCGGAATCAAAATCCCGCCAGTAAATCCCTGCAATGCCCGAAACATAATCATGGAGGGTAAACTCCAGGCCGCGGCACACAGCATGGAGAACCCGATAAATAGAGTCGCATTCACCAACACGTAACGGCGCACCGAGAAGACCTGGGACAACCACCCGGTCAGTGGAATGACGACAATTTCCGCCACCAGATAAGCCGTCGAGATCCAAGAACCTTCCTCCAACGTCGCTCCCAGAGCAGCCTGAATATCCTTTAAAGAGGAATTTGTAATCTGGATATCCAGCACCGCCATGAACGCACCCAGGACTGTTCCCCAGACCCCAATCCAGGTTTTAAATGAAACGCGATCGCTGGGTGGTTGAGTGGTAAGAGAGGTAGCCACAAAAAATCTCCGGTTTTACGCATTAGTCTGGGGTAGAATCCCAATCTGGTAGTAAATGGGACGGATCTGTTTTCTAAAAGTGGGAAGCTGGCGGATAAACAGCAGCGATCCGATGACACTCAGCACGCCACCGATGAATAAAGTATGGGGAGCACCGATTTGTTGAGCAAGTCCTCCGGCCGAGAGATTGCCTAAAGTAGCCATACCCGTAAGCGCCATCAGGAAGAAGCTCATGACACGGCCCCGCTTATCTTCCTCCACGATCGTTTGCAAGAGCGTATTACTGGACGTGCGTTGCAACATTAGACTCATTCCCAGTAAAAACAAGGCCAATAAGGACAACCACAGCATCCGGGAGAGGGCAAAGGTCATGAGGGCGGCTCCCAACAGGGCGGGTGCGATCGCAATCAGCCTCCCTAAACCCAACACACTGCTGCGGGAACTGAGATAGACCGCAGCGATTAAAGCGCCGAATCCAGTTGCAGCCATCATCAGTCCTAATATGGTCGATCCTCCATGAAAAATCTGTGCGGCAAAAATAGGCACCAATACAAGGTAGGGCATTCCTACCAAACTGGTGGGTGCCACAAGAGATAAAATTGCCCGCATTGGGGGAAATCCAAAGGCATAATGAAATCCTTCTTGAAGCTTCTGCCAGAGCGTTCCAGTCGATTGAGCGGAGGCGCCACGCGCCAGTAGGGGTAATTTCATTGCCAATAACCCTGCCAGCACTGCCAGATAACTGAGGCCATCCAGCAGAAAGCAGGTGCCTGCCCCCAGTGAGGCAATCACGATCCCGGCGATCGCTGGCCCCACCAATCGTGCGCCGCTGAAAATGGAGGAATTGAGGGCGATCGCATTCCCCACGTCTTCCTTGTGATCGACCATCTGCACCACAAACGCCTGCCGCGCGGGCATATCCAGGGCATTCACAGTCCCCTGAAAGACACTCAGCGCCATCACCTGCCAGACATCAATCTGGTCAGTAAAGGCTAGAAACGCCAGCGCCAGAGATTGCAGCATCGCCAGAAACTGGGTCAGTAAAATCGTGCGGTGACGATTCCAGCGATCGACCAGTACTCCGGCGATCGGGGTTAATAAAAAATTGGGGAGTTGGCTGGCAAACCCTACCACTCCCAACATCCAGGCGGAATGGCTAAGGGAATAGACCAGCCAGATAGTAGCCGTTTGCGTCATCCAGTTGCCGATCAGGGAAATGGCTTGACCTGTAAAGAAGAGGCGATAATTTCTGGAGCGCAGTGCCCGCGAAATGGATTGCAATGGTTTCCTCCTGCTACGTCATTCCCTTTGTTCTAACGTAAGTTCGACAAACCTCCCTCTCCGACATGGAAAGGGAGGCGCAACGAAAGAACCGCCTTACTTCAAATCGACGGTGACAACGGCAGACATCCCTGGTGCAATCATCGACTCATAGCCCTTGATACTTTGAGAATCGAAAACAATCTTGACCGGAATCCGTTGTACCACCTTGGTAAAGTTACCCGTGGCATTATCCGGTGGTAGCAGAGCAAACTCAGATCCTGAAGCAGGAGCAATACTATCGACCCGCCCCTCAAATTTCTTGCCAGGGAAGGAGTCCAACTTGATCTCCACTTTCTGACCGGGACGCATCTTACTTAACTGAGTTTCTTTGAAGTTCGCTGTCACCCAGTATTCATTACTGACCAGTGCCATCAACGGAGTACCCGGTTGGACTTGCTGACCCACTTCTACCGTTTTGCGGCCAATCTTGCCATCGGCTGGAGCCAGAATCTTGGTGTAAGAGAGTTGTTGCTGGGCATTTTTGAGCACCACCTGAGCTTGAGCGATCGCCATTTGCGCCGTGCTAAAATCACTGCGGCTGACCTGAGTTTGAATGCTCTTTGCCTGTGCCTGTTGTATGCCCCCCTGCGCGGCTGTCAATCCCGCTTGAGCCGTGGCAACGGCTTGTCGAGCTTGCGCCAGTTTGGCCTGAGCCTGCCGTACCGCTTCTTGACTTGCATTTATTTGCGCCTGGGTCACTTGATAGGCTTGCCGTGCTGTATCTAAATCTCGCTGTGTTACCGCCCCTTCGTTAAACAGGGTGGCGAAACGGTTGAAATCAGCCTGCGCTTTTTGCCAGTTGGCTTGCGCCTGAGCCAGTTGAGCCTGGGCTTGCGGTACTCCTGCCTGGGCTTCTATCACCTGAGCTTGAGCCTGAGCGATCGCCGCCTGCGCCTTCGCTACATCACCTTGAGACTGTGTGCCAGCAGCTTCCGCGTTTTTAGCAGACAGAGCAACATTCACCTGAGCCGTATTTGCCTTCTGTTGCGCCGCTGCCAGATCGGCCTGAGCTTGTTGCAGCTTAATCTGGTAGTCGGTTGGATCTAATTTCACCAGTAACTGACCTTTCTTCACCAGTTGGTTATCGTTTACCAGCACATCCTGCACCGTACCGGGAATGCGGGCACTGATCTGATGAATATGGCCAGCAACTGTAGCGTCGTCTGTTTCTTCATGGCTGGAAGCATATTGCCAGTAGTTGTATCCGAAGGCTCCCGCTGCGATCGCCCCCAAACCAGCAACGGCCAGAATCGCTTTAATCGGTCGGTGCTTGGGAAGTAGAGGAGTCGGTTCAGCAGCAGCCCCTGCAGTGGGGGTGGCAGACGAAGCAAGCTGAGGAGACTCTAATACAGATCCGGGGGACTGGGAATCCCAATCTTTTGAAGCTTCTAATGGACAAGGATCTAAATTATTGAGCGTACCAGGCTCTACCGCGTGTACCCGACCATTGCCATTGAGGGACGGGGCATCCGAGCATTTCATGGTGTTACCTCTCGTGGAGTCATAAACAACGTCAGCCAGATAAACTAAGACCAAAGAATTATTTATTACGTATACTTAGTTTCTATCTGCTAACAATATAGCACGTTTTTATTTCGTATCCGTACTTCATAAGAAAGGATGTCCTCTAAATCCTGGGATTGATCGCAACTTCTCTCAATCGTCAAGAAATAGTAATGGCTGGCTTACCCACCCTGTTTGTGTCATGGTCTACAGTAAACGCCTGAGGACAAATCAGGCTGATGGCGAATGCAACCGCTCGTATCCCCCCAGAAAGAGCAACCAGATAACCACGACAATCCAATGAATCACTACGGGCGTCCAGAGAAAGCCACTTTGCAAGTAGGACAGTGAGCAGACCGCGCCCAAAAATCCGGCGGCCATCAGACAAACAGGACTCAGGAACGTGGTGCGACTGGCCGGAAAAAAGGTGAAGGAATTTAAGGGATGGGACAGCACGAAGATCAGCAGGGCGATCGTCCCCCACAACCATTGCCCATCTGGAGAGACACCTTCACCTGGATGAGATAATAACAGCACCCGAAACACCACTTCCTCAAACATGGATGGCATCACCAGTGCAACGGCAATCACCCCGACTTGCTCTTTACACTCAGTTGGGATGCGTTGACTCGGACAAACCCCAGCCCGAAGGTAATTGGAACTGTGATTACACTGTAGATCCCCAATAACACAGCCGCATATAGCCACGCCTCCAGCGACGCTGGAGTTTGCCAGGCGGATACCAACCGCTGCACTAGAAACTGAATCACAGGTGACCGCATATCAACCCTTCCTTATCTAGCCTGTACTATAAAGTCGTCGTCACGGATGAAGAACCCGAAGCGTTAAATGGCTTTGAGAGTCAGTGATCGAAGTAACGAGTTTCGATCCTTGCACCATCCATGAGAAGTTGAGAATTTTTTGCGTTAGCATTGCTGGCATAACCCAAGTAGCTTATGCTTTTTAATTGAGATTAAATTTCAATTAAAAAGTCGGGAGTGAAGTTGGAAAAAATAAACATTACAAGACGCACTTTGTTGGCGTTGGACACTGCGATCGTGGCTATTGCAGCCAGTTCGTTTGCTCAGTATCCACTGGTAAACGCTCAGGCGAATCGGGTGCTTAATCTCTACTCTGCTCGTCATTATGATGCAGATAACACGCTGTACCAGGGATTTACTAACCGAACTGGAATTAGAGTGAACTTGGTTGAGGCTCCCGCCGACAAGTTGATCGAACGGA
>NZ_JBRAGO010000164.1:1989-6017 GCF_052746595.1 Leptodesmis sp. | reverse complement strand
CGATCTTGGGAAGCCCGCACCGTATGCGTAGCATTGGTGTCGGGAGGATGTCACCCAAAGGTACCTTTGAAGTTACTCAAATAGTGACCAGGAATGGGTTTTCTGAATCAGAACTGCTGACCTTGGCCGCGAAAGCAGAATCTCATTCCAATCATCCGGTTGCCCAGTCGATTCGAGACGCTTACGACCAGCCGATTCCTGGGTCTGAAGTGAGCGATTACGAAGAAATTGCAGGGCACGGCATCCGGGCGATCGTGCAAAATCACGTTGTGATAGCTGCAAACGATCGCCTCTTGCATCGAGAGAACATCAACCACGACACCTGTGAGGTCGATGGAACCGTCGTCCATGTGGCAGTAGATGGGCGCTACGCCGGATATATCTTAATTGCGGATGAGCTTAAAGACGACGCACCGCAAGCTATCCGAGACCTGAAACGCCTGGGTGTTGAAAAAACACTAATGCTGACCGGAGACAGCCCGGTGGTGGCCCGATGTGTTGCCCAGCAACTTGGCCTCGATGGCTTCATCGCTGAACTGCTGCCAGCAGGCAAAGTAGACAAAATCGAGAAGTTGCTAGACCGTTCAGGCAAGGCGAAACTGGCGTTTGTAGGAGATGGCATCAATGATGCGCCAGTGATTGCCAGAGCCGATGTGGGGATGGCAATGGGTGGATTGGGATCGGGTGCGGCCATTGAAACCGCCGATGTAGTCCTGATGACGGATGCTCCTGCAAAAGTTGCAGAAGCCATTCAGGTTGCCCGAAAAACCCGTCAGATTGTCGTGCAAAACATTGTCATGGCACTGGCGATCAAGGGTCTCTTCATTGCGCTGGGTACAGTCGGCTTGGCAACCCTCTGGGAAGCTGTATTTGCAGATGCAGGGGTAGCTCTATTGGCGATTTTTAACGCCATGAGAGTCCTCAAATAACTCAAATAAATTATGGATTCAGAATAAATTATGGATTCAGTGCCTGATTGATAGCAGGGGGGAAGGAGAGGAGTAGGTTAGAGGAGAGCCTGGATGTCTTTTTCGATGTCTTCAGGTTTGGTGAGGGAGGCGTAGCGTTTGACGACATTGCCGTTGCGATCGACCAGGAATTTGGTGAAGTTCCATTTAATCGCTTCACTACCTAAGAGACCGGGAGCGGCTTTAGTGAGGTACTTAAAGAGGGGATGGGCATTGGGACCATTAACATCAATTTTCTGAAAGAGAGGAAATTTTACGCCAAAGCGGGTTTCACAGAAAGATTGAATGTCGTTGGAGGTACCTGGTTCTTGCTGACCGAATTGATTGCAGGGAAATCCCAGAATCACCAACCCCCGATCGGCATACTTGTCGTACAGTTCCTGTAAACCTTTGTATTGGGGGGTAAATCCGCACTGACTGGCCGTATTGACAATCAGTAAAACCTTATCTTTAAAGGTACTCAGTGAGATTGGTTGTCCTTCAATACTGGTGGCCGAAAAGTCGTAAATAGATTGTGAGGCTTGAGATTGTGAGGCTTGGGCAGTCATAATCGGTAGGTGAGATTGGGATAAAGGAATTGACTCAATATACTCATTATCTTACTACTATCCCTGACGAACACCTGGGCTAAAATGACCATGAACGTGAGCCAAACCAGAAATGGGGCCAAAAGTATGGGCCGGACAGATAGGAATGCCAGGAACTCAGGTTGATATTCAGTTTGCAGCAGCAGTACAGGCGGCGATCGCAAGGCCAGAACAGGCGAACTTGGATGAATTGTGGCAGGCATTGCAGCAGGTACTGGCTGACCAACCGGATGATGTGCAGTTGAAGCTTGCAGGCGAGGCGATCGCTCAGTTCGCCGACGTGTTGAGTGCGAAAGCAGAAGCCTGGATTGCGGCCTGGGAAGCGGCGCACAATCCACCAGATACCACCGAACCAATTTTAACGGCAGAGATGCTAGCCAGTTTCCTGCGCCAATCCATGTCCTTAAATCTGGAAGGATTAGTGGAAAACTTTTCCCGAACGCTCCATTCCCCGGAAGAAGGGGTAAAATCCCTGATTGGAACTGTGGAAAAAGAGTTGCTACTGGCAATGGTAGACGCTCTGGAAGCAAAAGAGGAGGCTTTAGCCATAGCTCATGCGGAAGACGTTTCCCAATGGGTCACTACGATCGCTCGCTACCTTAAGGAAAACTCCAGGAAGCAGGTTTCCCTATCTGAACTGCAACAGAGTTTATCCCTCTCGTTTGTAGAAATATGGCTAGGTTTATTGCTAGGAGGATTCCAATTGCAGTCTGGTTGGAATCGAAAAACTACTTCACTAGATTCTTTTGCTGATTCCTTTTATCAGTCTGAACTGTATGTCAGAGTCAGTTAAATAACTACTAAATTAGTCTGACGTAGGATGAAGAAGAGGATAGAGTTGACGATCGCCAGCGCGATCGCACCAAGAATTGCGCTCCCGATGCCCCAGCGGAGCCGAAAACCTTCCACTAAGAATGCAGTTAAGCCAAACACAATGATGCTGCCAATCAGCGGAATTAATCCCAGGCTGAGGATCGTGGGAATGGCCCGCAACCACACAGGAAACAACCCCCATAGGCCATTAAAAGCTCCAATGATCGCGCCTGCAATCAGCGCAATAAAGGGATTATCAACTTCAACCCCTGTAGGGAGTTTAGAAATAATCAACAGGCTAGTAGCGGTCACAACAACAGAGATCAGAAATACAGTCACAATTCGCTCTCCTAAAAAGATAAGACAAGGTTAATCCATCAATGATGAAAACTATACTAAACTGATTCAACCAATTGTTAATCTATCAAACCTTCGACACGGTGAGTAAGCCTGATACTATTGATCCATAACCTTTCAATCATTTGGAGTGATCAAAAGGGCTGATTTGAATGCCAAAAAAGCGATCGATCAAACTATGTCTCCAGGTCAATCGCAGTGCCAGTGCCCAGAGGATGGCAACCAGGCCAATCCCCAGGTAATGCATAAAATCCAGAGGAAACAGTTCAAAGAAGCTGCGTAGCTGGGGGACTGACAGAATAATCAGGTATGCCAGGATGCCCAGAGCCGTTAGAACACTATACCGCCAATCTCGACTGAGCGGTTCTCCTCCCACCCAGGCTGGGGTTGGGGGTTTCAGGAAGGGCAGCAACAACAGACCACCAAACACCTGCATCGTGGTCATGGCCGTTTCGGCAAATTTCTGCGCCGATCGCACATCTTCCGGCTTAATGACCTGATTCAGTTCCTGCAAAGTGATTTGACCTCTGAACCAGGCTAAAACCGGCCCAATATTTCTGCCAGAAAATAGAGATAAACCAGAATACTGACGAAAGCCAGGGTAAAGGTGGCTGGCAGGACAAAATGCAACAGGGGATTTCCAGTGGCATAACTGCGTTTACCCGGTTTTGCCCAGAGGGTGACAAAGAAGGGCGGAATGCCCACCGTCAGAAACATGACAATCGTGCTGGTTTTGATCGTGAATGGGAGCACGATGCTGGTCAGCCCGATCGCAATCATCACCAAAATAAAGGAGAAGATTCGCACCAGAAACAGCTTGCTGATATCACTAATGCCATTGCGAATCCGCTGGCCTTCCAGAAAAGTTTTGGGTAAGGCACTGAAGGAATCCTTGAGCAAGACAATATCCGCCACACCGCGAGTGGCCTGACTACCACTTTCCATCGCAATCCTCACATTCGACTGTTTCAGGGACAGCACATCATTCACCCCATTCCCCATCATCGCCATATACCGTCCGCGTGATTGCAGACTTTGCACCAGACGCGCTTTTTGCTCCGGAGTAATGCGCCCAAAGATCGTGCCGTCCTCGGCCATTTGGGTAAACTCGCTGGCACTCATCTGAGCCAGATCCTGACCGGAGACGGCAATGATGTCGTTACTGAGTCCCGCCTGTTTGGCGAGAGCCACAACGGTAGCAGGATTGTCGCCAGAAATCACTTTCACTTGAATGCTAGCCTGTCGGAATTGCTCCAGGGTTGCTTGTGCATCCGATCGCAGTTCATCCCCAAAATACAAAACA
>NZ_JBRAGO010000164.1:0-1889 GCF_052746595.1 Leptodesmis sp. | reverse complement strand
CCAGAGGGATGAGATCGGTTGGCAGGACGGGATTCCCTGTGACATCCATTGGCATGGAGGTGGTAGGACTGGCGGCAAACAGTAATACGCGCAAACCGCGATCGACCCCCATTTGGATCTGGGCTTTGATCTCCTCAGCTAGGGGCATAGCGGTCGCGAGGATTTCAGGGGCACCGAGGATAAAGGTAGAAAGTGGGGATGGGAAATTAGGGATTAGGGATTGGGAATTAGGGGGTGGGGTTTGCTAGCGAAGGTGAGGGCACTCCATCGCACCCACCAGTATGTCTCTTTAAGAAACGATCGCCCTGCTTCTTATAACTTTCTTATTTTTCTTGTCTACATTTAGCCTTATACAATCCCGATACTTCTGGGCACATATTTGAATCCTAGAAATAGGGGTTAATGTGCTGATTTTTCTAAATCACATGGGCAATCATCTTTAAGATTTGTATCAGACTGCTGAAGTTGCCAGTCAGATGATGCGATCGCTGGTAAGTCGAACTGTGTTTTGAAATCATCTGAATAGAGTATCGGGATAACGAAATACTCAATAACCGAATGGAGATAGAATTCAATGAAAGCTTTAAAAGCTGTAACCTTTCCATCACTTACGGCTGCTGCAATTTTGGTCGGTGCGGCTACTCCCCTTGCTGCCAATGCTCAAGCTGTAGCCCCTGAAGTGGCGACTGCAGCCAGACAAGCCTGTATCAGTTCCGCCGAATCGAAAGGATTTCAGGTGGCCGAGGTGGTTTCTATTGAGCCGAAGCCAGGAGTAGCGGATGCAGCCAATGTGGTGTTAAGCCTGACGAAGGCTGGCCAGCCCTATAAATTAACCTGTGGCTATACCAAGGCGGCTGGCGCTGTATTTGGTGACCATGCTGCAACCACCACGACCACAGATTCTACGACAACTACGACCACCACAGATCCTACCACCACCACGCTTGCTCCAGCTCCCGCCGAAGCTGTGAAGACAGTTCCGCCTGCCAGTCTGACTCCTCTGTGGTGGTTATTACTGCCTCTCATTGGGTTACCCTTACTGCTGTGGTGGGCAAGAGGCCGGGGGGCGACGACGGCAGCGCGGGAAGCTTATACCACTGGACGCACGGAAGCGATCGTCCGCAACAATGGCAACAATTTGAACGTGTATTCTGGCCCTGGTACAGATTACCGAGTAACAAGAACGTTGCGGGATGGTCAAACGGTCTGGTTGTCTAGCCAGTACAATAACAATTGGGCAGAGTTAGAAGATGGTGGCTGGATTCCCACCCAGAATATTGAAACCCCAGCCCTTCGTTACACTCGGTAAGCGATCCTTTAATTGCAGCAACGCAAGATCTTCCAACTCTGCTCCACGGAACTTTCCGGGAGGGTTACCATGAATTTTGATCCATTTATTGCAAAACCCGGTGCCAGAATTAAGCTGAAAGATTTTGATCCACGGTTTATTCGAGGGGTGGAAGAGGGAGATCTGAAGTTGTCGAAAAGTGAACTGAAAAAGCGATCGAATGAATTACTCACCAATGGAGTAAAGCGGCTGGCTGAGTTTCAAGACAAGCTGTATGCCCAAAATACCTATGCGTTGCTCTGTCTGTTTCAGGCGATGGATGCCGCAGGCAAGGACGGCACGATCAAGCATGTGATGTCTGGGATTAATCCCCAGGGATGTCAGGTGTTCAGCTTTAAACAGCCGTCTGCGGAAGAACTGGATCACGATTACCTCTGGCGCTATGCCAAAGCTGTTCCTGAACGGGGACGCATTGGCATTTTCAATCGCTCCTACTATGAGGAAGTGCTGGTGGTGCGAGTGCATCAGCAACTGTTACAGCGGCAGCAACTACCCGATAAATTAAAAAATAGTAAAAAAATCTGGCGACAAAGATTTGAAG
>NZ_JBRAGO010000163.1:0-6080 GCF_052746595.1 Leptodesmis sp. | reverse complement strand
GGGATATTCTTCTCCTCTAGCCTAATTTTCCTACCAAGAAGGTGACACGCACCCAAATGCATGTGCTGTGCCTGAGTGGTGCAGAAAACTTTTTTGAGTCTCATGATGGATAACCTGAACGACCAAAACAGCGCCTGAAACCCCTTGCCCTCGTTCGTTCGCCCGATAAAACTCAAGATCGCTGTCTCGGTGAGAATCCTTGATTTATAGGGGTTTCAGGAGTTTTCTGCACCACCAAGGTGCTGTGCTAACGATGTACGGCACATACGCCAAAGTTCATTCAATACAAGCTGTTTTTCAATGGGCTGATGGAAGAATAGAGTTTGAGTGTACATACCACCAACTTGATGGGCCTGCTGAAGACTGTGTTGATGATTTGATTGCTCAGTTTGATTGGCTTGGTAAGGGTGTAAAACTATTGATAATTGATAAACCGCTTCCTGTAGAGTATTGCCCCTGTTGTAGCTCTTCACTGAAAAGATTTTTAGCAGAGAATCAGTATAAAAGGCTTTTTTACAAGTCATGGAAAACGGATTCAACCTGCTGTATCTATATCAATCCCAAACGGCCTTCCTTGGCGCTTACGCTTTTTCTAAATCAAGAAGTGATTTATCAAGGTGCTTTACATCTATGCGGTTATTCCCTTCACTATACTTGTAGTAGTTTTGAAGAAAGGTTCCCTATTTCAAAGAGACCAAGCATTAGAACACAAGCTACAAGAATAATCCAAGATATTATGAATATATGGGAACCTGGACATATCCTCATAGAAACAGGTGACCGCCAAAATCCTTATTTAATAGAAAACTTTGAACTTCCAAAGTGTTGGGAGAAATTGAAAGGAAAAAAATTGATTGGCAATGTGAATCGGATATGCCTGGTTGTAAGCATTTTTAATATTTTAGGAAAAATAAGTATTGGCGTAGCCTTTACTTTGGGAGGGACAGAGAAAAATTGCAACCCTCGTTATCTTGCCTGGTGAAGCTTTGAAGATAGCAATGTATTTCCTATCCCTATCAATATGGCTACCAACTAGTTCGAGTAACTCGGTTCCGGTGTAATTTCTCCCAAACGGTTCAGCGGCCAAAAACGAACGATCGCCCGTCCAATAATATTATCTCGCGGCACAAATCCCCAATAGTGGCTATCACAGCTATTGTTGCGGTTATCGCCCAGCACCAGATAGGAACCTTGCGGCACAGTTCTGGGACCGTATTGGTAATCGGGCACTTCTGCCACATAGCCCTCTTTAAGTGGCTGATTGTTGATGAAGACCTGCCCTTGCTTCACTTCCACCGTATCTCCCGGCAGACCAATAATCCGCTTGATATAGGCATCCTTATTGTGTTGAGAAGCCTGTGGTCCGGTACAAACGACCGATGCTTCATCTGGTGGCATGAATACGATAATGTCGCCCCGTTGTGGATCCTTGAAGTGATAACTCACCTTGTCTACAATCAGGCGATCGCCCACCTGCAGAGTCGGCACCATCGATTTAGAGGGAATGTAGCGAGCTTCTGCGACGAATGTCCGGATACCAAATGCCAGGATCGCACTTAGTCCCAAAGTCTTGGCGACTTCAAGCCAGACATTCTCACGCGGGGCTTGCGGAGAATTGTTATTGTGGTCGGGTTCTTTATTTACTTGATCCATAAGAGATTCGATATTGTATTGATATTCTAGTCTGCTCTAATCACTATGCAACCAGATTTATCTTTGCTCATTCGTCAGGCTCAGATCCTTCACCCAGACGGGGAACTGAGAGTAGGAGACGTGCTGATTCGGGGCGGTACCATTGAGCAGGTCGCGACCGAGATGTCACTTGAAGCAGATGAGACTGTCCGAGAAATAGATGCCCAGGGACTGACCTTGTTGCCAGGAGTGATTGATCCGCAGGTGCATTTTCGGGAACCGGGCCTGGAATACAAGGAAGATTTGTTCACCGCCAGTTGTGCCTGTGCCAAAGGCGGCGTGACTTCCTTTCTGGAAATGCCCAATACTTGGCCTTTAACCACCACTCAGGCAGCGCTGGATGACAAATTGCAACGAGCAGCGCAAAAGTGTGTGGTGAATTACGGCTTTTTCATTGGGGCGACAGCAGAAATGCTCCCCGATATTCTAGAAGCCAAGCCAGCCTGTGGCATCAAAATCTTTATGGGATCGATGCATGGCCCGTTGTTGATGAGCGAAGAAGAGGTACTGGACAAAATCTTTTCCCAGGGGAGCCGATTGATTGCTGTCCATGCGGAGAACCAGGCCCGCATTCAGGAGCGTCGCCAGCAATTTGCTGGAATTACCGACCCTGCTATCCACTCCCAGATTCAAGATAATCAGGCAGCGCTGGAGGCCACGGAACTAGCACTAAAGTTGTCAAAGAAATATCAGCGACGGTTGCATATCCTCCACCTATCCACGGCAGAAGAAGCTGAGTTGTTGCGACGAGATAAACCGGCTTGGGTGACGGCAGAAGTGACACCACAACATCTGTTGCTGAATACCAGTGCCTACGAGACGATCGGTACTCTGGCTCAAATGAATCCGCCCTTGCGATCGCCCCACGATAACGAAGTCCTCTGGCAGGCTTTAAAGGACGGGGTACTGGATTTCATCGCCACGGATCACGCGCCTCATACCCTGGAGGAAAAAGCCCAGACTTATCCCAATACACCGTCGGGAATGCCAGGGGTAGAAACTTCCCTGCCGCTAATGCTGACTCAGGCGATGCAGGGACGGTGTACGGTGGCGCAAGTTGCCAACTGGATGTCTACGGCAGTCGCTAAGGCCTATCGGATTCCCAATAAAGGGACGATCGCTCCCGGTTATGATGCGGATCTGGTTCTGGTTGATTTGCATACTTACCACCCGGTACGACGCGAGGATTTACTGACAAAGTGCGGTTGGAGTCCTTTTGAAGGTTGGAATCTGACTGGGTGGCCTGTAGTGACGATCGTTGGTGGCCAAGTGGTTTGCGAACACGGCAAAGTCAATACGGAAGTTCGAGGAAAAGCCTTAACTTTTGATGGTTGAAGGCAGAAGGGGCTGTCATTGTTCATTTGGGAAAAGTGTGGAGATCCGTTCTCAACCAGCGATCGCCGACCCGACTAGATCTCCGACTTCTGTTGCAAATCATTGGTTCTACTCAAGTGGTCAGAAGAAGCCGGAGATCTG
Source organism: Leptodesmis sp. (assembly GCF_052746595.1). NCBI lineage: Bacteria > Bacillati > Cyanobacteriota > Cyanophyceae > Leptolyngbyales > Leptolyngbyaceae > Leptodesmis > Leptodesmis sp. Next base: position 2,912 of record NZ_JBRAGO010000163.1, on the reverse strand, counting down.
GGGTGACTGCTACCACCTACAACGTGGCCTGAAGTTGGTCGAGTAGTTCTTCCACATACTTCAGAGCGGCTGCGATCGTGGCCGGATTCTCCAGATCCACATCCACGTACTGACGTAGAGCCTTCACCTGATCCATGCTGCCCCCTGCAGCCAGGAGTTCCATGTATCCAGGAATGAAGTCTTTGCCCACTTCCCGATATTTTTGATAACAGGCAAGGCTGACAATATTGGAAGCTGTGTATTGGTAGCAGTAGAACGGTTTGAAGTAGATATGGCCGATGCGTGCCCAGTCCACCTGATGTTCCGGCAACACTTCGACTGCATCACCACACAAATCCTGATACAGGGACTGCCACTGCTCATTGACAAAGCTCTGATCAAAACTGCCCTGGGTGACGCGATCATGAATCGCCAACTCTAACCGACTAACTGTACTCTGACGGAACAGTAAATTGAGTTGATCTTCCAGTTGGCGCGTGATCAACGCCTGCTTCAGTTTGGCATTATCTTCGGCCTGTTTCAGAAGGTAGTCCAGCAACAGCAGTTCATTAAAGGTAGAAGCGATTTCTGCCAGTACCATTGGCGGATTGCTGTTGAAGTAGCTCTGGCGATCGCCAATCCAGGCAAAGTGCAATCCATGTCCCATCTCATGGGCCAGGGTGAACAGGGAATTGTAATCCTCGGTATAAGAGAGCAGCAAATAGCTGTGCTTACCGTGGGCATACCAGCAGAAGGCCCCGCCCCGCTTTCCAGGACGCACTTTGGCGTCTACCCAGTTTTTCAGGAAAAATTCTTCTGCACGACGGGCATAGTTGACATCAAATTGGGAGAGGGCAGCCAGCAGCGTATCTACCCCTGCCTGATAAGACAGCGGTGGCACCGGATCATTGCTCCAGGGTGCATAGACATCGCAGGTGCGAATCTTTTGTCCTAGCGCTTTGCCTTTTAAGGTGTAATAGCGCTGCCAGAGATCAAAGCGATTTTTTGTCCCATCCATGATGGCCCGAAATACGGGTTCCGATACTTCATCTGCGAGTAATTGCTTTTGCAGTGTAGATTTATACCCCCGCATTTGGTTTTCCAGTTTGTGATCCTGGGCCACTGTGTTGAGAATGTAGGCATACAGCGAGTTGTGCTGCTTCATCACCTTACGGACTGACTGGTAAGCTTCATACCGCACATTGGCATCCGGATGAAACAACAGAGCACTTAATTCCGCTTCCGTGCTGCAGGTTTTGCCATCAGGAGTCGTGACTGGATCGTATTCCTGTTCTCCAAGGTGCAGCGATCGCAAATTAATAAACGCCTGCCGTCCGGTTAAACTATCCTGATTGCGAGTTTGTTCCACTTCTTCGGAGAGTTTATAAGGACGAAATTTAGCAATATTGTAGAGATAGTGTTGATAAGGTTGAAAAACACTAGCGGATTCTAATTTGGCAAACTTTTGATCATCTAAACTTTTCAATTCCAGATCAAAAAACAGAAGCTGATTCTCAATGCCTGTGACTGCTTCCATCACCTGGTCTTGCATCTGTTTCGCTTCAGTGTTGCGAGTATCTGCAGCAAAGATCAAAGCAGGAAACGCATACAAAAAGCCTGCCTGCTGAGAAATTGCTTCTAATTGCTGCAAACAATCCAGGACTTGCTCTGCTGATAAGTCCTTCACCTTGCCCCGGTAAGTATCTCGAAAGCTTGCGGCAGTTTGTTGCAGAGCCTCTAGATCCTGCGCTAACCGGGGGTCATCAAATCCCTGATACAGATCCGACAAATCCCACTCTTGGGGACTTTCAAGCTGAATTGAAACAGACTGAACCACGGCTGAACTCCTTTTCCTGAAACCTCGATCGGTGATGCTACCACCAGCATAACTCTGGAAGTTTTACTCTAACACAAAATCATTTCGAGTTTATCTAAGGACGGGGTGAGAGAAGATAATGACGGGGGTGGAGACTGAAAGGGTGGGTAGTGAGAGGCCGTTGGAGAGGGAAGAAGGGCAGGGGGAGAATTCCGTCAGCCTCCCATCCCCCTTGTTTTGTGGGTATGGGTTTCCCCAGAACCATGTTGATGATTGATGCCTGCGGCGGGTTTGCGCATCTCGGCTTCATGGGCAGATACCCAGCCATTAAAGGGAAGGGCCGCACTATACAAGAAGGTGCTAACCAGGGTTAGGCTGGCCAGGGTAGTGGAACTGAATGTAGGAGTTACTTTCATTATGGGATTAGCCGATGGTAACTTCTGCAGCTTGTACTTGTTGAATCAGGCGAATCAGGCTAAGAGCCCGTTGATAGGCAGAGATGTTTCCTTGCTGGCGGAAGTCTTGAGCAGCCTGCTGTAAATCGATGAGGGCTTGTTGGGTGTTGCCGGCGCTGTAGTAGGCAAGCGCCCGATCGCGATAGGCCTCCGGAATATCAGGGTTAAGCTGTAAGGCGCGATCGAAGTCTTGAATCGCGGCGAAGTAATGCCCCAAGCTCCTCCAGACCAATCCCCGATTGAAATAGGCCCGGAAATCATCTGGCTGCAATTGCAGCACATGAGTTGCATCCTCAATAGCAGTCTGATAATGCTCTAGATAGTAATGGGCTAATCCCCGATCTAAGTAAGCTTCGCCATTGGCGAGTTGGCGTTGCAGGGCTTGTGTACAGTCCTCAATCGCGGCAGCAGGCTGATTCAAGAGAACTTCAACCAGACAGAGGTTGGCATAGGCCGCAGCTGTCTGCGTTCGCATCTGAATAGCTTTAGTAAATGCATCAAGCGCTTCCCAGTACTTCCCTGCCATCGTGGCTTCAACTCCCTGCTGAAAGGCATCAGTATGATGTGCAGAGGGTGCGATTGGAGTCGCCCAGACGGCTGTAGGCAGGCGTGACATCCTCCCGACACCAATGCTACGCATACGGTGCGGGCTTCCCAAGATC
>NZ_JBRAGO010000162.1:0-6276 GCF_052746595.1 Leptodesmis sp. | reverse complement strand
CTTCTGGTTTGAGGGAATCGAGGCTGATATTAATTCGTCGCAAGCCTGCGTCATATTTTTTAATGGCTCAGGCGGGATTTGAACCTGCGACCTTGGGCTTATGAGTCCCCTGCTCTAACCACTGAGCTACTGAGCCTTAACAGATTTATTACCTTAACCAACGTAGCATAACTGGGGATCAGTTTGCATACTACCAGGCAAATTTCGATATCTTCTTTCATCGATCGCCCTTCAGACACGTCTTCCCATCACAGATCAATTTCCGCATTTACCAGATCTGCGTCAACTCGTTGTAGGCAGAAGCCCAGCTTTTCGCAGATGCGTTGCATGGCGGTATTTTCAACCAGAATTTCACCCCAAATGCGGTGCAGCTGCTCCTCCCGACCGACCTGCAGCAATCTACGCATCAGTTCGGTGCCTAAGCCCTGTCCCTGGATTCGATCGCTGACCAATAAGGAAAATTCTGCGCTATCGGTGCCGTATTGCTTACTGAGTCGGGCCACACCAAAAATTTCGGCTTCCCCGGTTTTGGGATCCGCCCCTTCAGCCACCAGTACCATTTCCCGATCGTAGTCAGCAAAGCAGATTTGCACTAAGCGATCGTGGGATGTGCGTTGTTTGAGGGCTACCAGATGAAAGTAGCGGAAATACACGCTTTGCTCTGACAGGGTGGCGTGAAACTTCACCATGAGGGGTTCGTCTTCGGGACGAATTGGACGAATGATGACAATCTGACCATTTTTCAGATTCCAGGGTTGGACATACTGCAATGGATAGGGGCGGATAGCCAGTTTGGGAAGTTCAGTTTCCGGGGTAGTGGGGTCGTGCAAAACAATTCGAGCATCCAGGGCGACTAGATGATCGGGGGAAGCCAGTAAAGGATTAATGTCAATTTCTTTAATCCAAGGTTGCTCAGCGACCAGTTGGCTGAACCGTACCAGCAACTGCTCCAAAGCAGAAATATCGATGGGGGGGTATCCTCGCTGTCCCTGTAAGGCTTTGTAAATTTGGGTTTGCTCCATCATCCGCCGTGCCAGGGTAGTGTTGAGCGGGGGGAGAGCTAGAGAAATATCCTGAAATACTTCCACCAGTGGGCCACCTGTACCAAAGAGTAGCACCGGGCCAAATTGGGGGTCGATCGAGCTACCCAAAATCAATTCATATCCTTCCAGTTTCAACATTGGCTGGACGGTCACACCTTGAAACTGGTCTGCACCAACTCTTTCAGTAACGGATTGGACGATCGCCCGATAGGCCTTGCGAACCGTCTCCGCATCGGGTAAGTTGAGTCGGACTCCACCCACTGCTGTTTTGTGAGTAATGCTGTGGGAAAATAGTTTCAGAACAACGGGATAGCCCAAGCGATCGCTGAGTTCAACGGCTTCCTCCTCCGTAGTGGCAACTCGCGTATCGACCACAGGAATCCCATAAGCGGCCAACAGTTGTTTGGAGTCATACTCAGTGAGCAACGTTTTACCCGCCTGCCGTACTGTGTGAATCATGGAATCAGCCACGGCCTGATTTTTTCCCTCTCCACGAGGGAGGGTTGGGGTTTCATACAGTCCCTTCAGGTTATAGCTATAACAACCCATGTAGTTAAATACCTGGGCTGCCACATCGGGGAAGGGAAGTGTAAAAATTCCTGCCTCGTTGAGAATCGCCTCTCCAGGCGCAACGTCTGCTCCTCCCATCCAACTGGCCAGCAGCGTTTTGCCACGTAATCCCTTGTGCCGCTGCATTTCTACGAAGGCTTTTAATCGCTCTGCTGTTGCCGTGGGTTGAGTTTGCACTTGCGGCGTTAGGATGACCAGAATGCCATCTGTATTGGGGTCTTTGGCGACAATCTCAACTGCCTTCCCATAGCGCTCTGGGTCAGCATCTTCCAACAGATCGATCGGGTTTTGATGGTTCCAATGAGCAGGTAGAAGGCGATCCAACTCAGCTAGGGTTTCCGGCGATAAATTTGCCAGTTCTCCTCCCTGTCGGAGCAGGGCATCGGTTGCCAGGAGTCCCGGCCCCCCTGCATTGGTCAGAATTGCCAGCCGTTGCTGCGGAGGACGAGGTTGCTTGGCTAACACTTCTGCCATGTCAAACAGTTCATTGATCGTATTTACCCGCAGGATCCCAGAACGGCGAAAGGCCGCATCCAGAACCCCATCCCGTCCAGTAAGAATGCCTGTGTGGGAGATGGCAGCCTGTACGGAGGCTTCGGTGCGGCCTGCCTTGGTCACAATGATCGGTTTACTGAGGGCCACTTTCCTCGCGGCTGACAAAAACGATCGCGCATTGGCGATCGTTTCCATATAAACCACAATGCTTTTGGTGTGGGGATCCTCTCCTAAGTAGGAAATAATGTCTCCCCAATCCACATCTACCATTGACCCTACTGACACAAAAGCACTGAAGCCCACCTTCTCCTGAAAGCTCCAGTCTAGAATGGCCGAACACAATGCCCCACTCTGGCTGATAAAAGCTACATTACCAGGACGGGCAATGGCATTAGCACAGGTGGCATTCAGTCCTTGGATCGGATTCATCACCCCCAGACAATTGGGGCCAATTAAGCGGAATTTAGTATGGGCAATTTGTTCCCGAATCTGGCGCTCTCGCTCAACTCCGGTGGCTCCCGTTTCCTTAAACCCAACGGAAAGCACGATCGCCCCCTTCACTCCAGCCTCCACACAGTCACGAATCAGATCCGGAACGGTGGGAGCAGGTGTAGCAATAACGGCCAGATCAACGGGTTCAGGAACCTGACCAATGCTGGGATAGGCTTTAATGCCCAGAACATTTTGCCGTTGGGGATTAACTGGAAAGACGACACCCCCAAAAGGACTACTGATCAGATTCCACAATACAGTTCGTCCTACGCTACCGGGTCGTTCTGTGGCTCCGATCACCGCGACTGATGCGGGTGCAAAGATCGCATCTAAGGGATTGCTTCGATGGAAGAGGCGATCGCGCTGAGGATCGGGAGGAAAATCAGAAGGGCTGATTGGCATAGGAGAAATCTCTTCAACAATGAAGGCCAGCCGGTCTTATTCGTGATTGGCTCCGTTATTGGAGGGTTGCAGTTCCGATACCAGTTCATAAATGGCTGTCGTGGGTGTCCCAGCAAACAGAGGTCCCATCTTTTTCAGGATGGCCTGGTGTTGCTCCTTCGTCTGGTTAACATCCATATCATCAATGCTGTCCCAGAAAATCACCGATATCCCGCGATCGGTTCCAGGCTCTTGCAAGAGATAGGCTCTCTTAAACCCATGATCATAGGTTGCTACAGCCTGTTCATACAGGTTTTGGGCTTCTGCAAACTTACCGGGCTTAAATTCCCCAATCGCTACATGGACGAACCGCCGTTTTAAGAAATCGTGAAAATCTCGATCTGTCATAGTACCTCGTTCAGGATTCAGAAATCGTCAGCTAAGGTTGACGCTTTATCAAAATAACTGCTTTTTTGGGGGTTCCATCTCTATTGTGGACTAACTACAGAATCTGGCCACAATCTGTTCATGAATCGCTAAGTATATTTACTTAAGTAGGGATTAGGGAGCGGAGATCAGGGATTGGGGAACGGAGAGCGGGGATTGGGGATCAGGGATCGGAGGGCGGAGGGCGGGGATCGAGGTAAGAGAGCTGGGCAAGTGGAGAAATTTTTTCTGCCTTTCGTCCTTTGTCATCTACTTTGTCATCTATATGTTCTGCGACGAATGACTAATTTCCGGTTGCCTCTTCTCCCTGGGATGAAACATTGTGTAAAACGACTCAGACCGTTTTGAGGAACCGGGCTATACTATTTATGGATAAGTATTTACTCACGAGGAGACGGTAATGACCGCCCCGTCCCCTCCCTATCGGTTTTGCGATCGGGTTTTCTAGCGGCTAAACGTCAAATGTACACAACTTATTTTGACGAGTACCAGAAACAGTTCAGTGAATGGCAACAAAAAGCCAGCGAATGGCAAAAGCAATTCTTTAACAACTGGCTGGAAACTTTGCCAAATGTGAAGGGAGAAATTAACTTTGCAGAAAGCTTCGACAAAGCCCTCGACTTTCAAGAAGAACTGGTGAGATCCTATTTGGATGCTCAAGAAAAAACGACTCGCATGATGCTGGATGCCCAAAAGAAATTCTGGCAAGACTATTTCAATCAGGTGCGGAAACGTCAGGCTGGAAACGATACCAACTAATTTCAGCCTCCATCCTGGATAAAAGCAAAGGAGTTGGGTAGAGGGAGATTGTTGCGATCGCGACAATCTCTGCTAGTCCCCTCTGCTTTTAGCTGAATGAGCAGCCCCCGGAAATGAAGGCGATTGTGCTGTTCCAGGTCACGGTCTGGTTGACGTAGTGCAGAAAACAGCTACGAATTGTGCTAATTTCATCCTGGCTTAACTGATGGCTGAGGTGATCTGCATAGCTGGGATGCTGTGATAATCCAGGGGTGAACCAGCGATCTAGGAGAGCGGCAGTAATGACCAGCTCACTGGGCAAGGAAGTTTGATCAATCGTGACGCTCAATCCAGCAGTCTGAAATAAGGTTTGCAGGTCAGGAATGTCCCAGGTGATTTCTGGCGGCAGGATCTGAGCATAGATCGCTTCCTCGGCCTGTCTCCAGCGCTGGAACAACTCCCCACTGAGGCTATCGGCGGGGAGCAGTTGGTATAACCGTTGCGCCCGACTCAGCACCGCTTCTGCCAGCACGAATTGGGGAGATGCCGCTGTTTGATGAGATTTCAGGTTGGCCTGCAGAATGTCAGTTAAGGTAGCGAGGATCGTTGCTGGATCGAGTTGATGAGCTAAAACATTTCGGCCAATCACCCGATCGAAATGAACTCCAGGGGCAATTGCGGCTAACACAGACGGTAATTCTGCCAGAGAGGATTGCAGGATCTGGGGACGGGACAATTCAGGTAGGGCAGCACTTTGTTCTGTGAGCGCAGCAGCATCTGCTGAATTTTGCACCCAGGCATATACCCCTCCCTCGGGCACCTGCCGCACGGCTTCCCAGGTCAATAGTCCGCTGCCAGCATTCAAGTCCAGAACAAGATGATGTCGTTGTAAATGAGCCAGGGCAAACAGGCGATCGCGCACCTAGGCTAATCCCCCCGTCTGATTTAACGTTCGCTGTAACCAGCGCTCCTGAGCTGAATCGGTGGGACTGAAGGTGAGTGCTTCCGGCCCATCCAGACCCATGCCTTCCACCATTGCCGCCAGTTGAGCCTCCCGACGTTGCGCCACCTGAGTTTGAATCTGTGCTTCGTAGCCCTGGTTAGACGGTTGATAAAATACCTGGCCCTGTAAGCGCCTGGGTAAGTATTGTTGTTCTACCCAATGATCCCGATACGCATGGGGATAGAGATAGCCTGCTCCATGTCCAAACCCTTTCTTATCCCGGTTGGCATCTTTCAAGGGATTAGGAACTTCTCCTTCTCGTTCCTGCTCCACAAGGGACAAAGCATCGAAAAAGCCCATGACGCTATTCGATTTTGGACAGGTCGCCAGATAGAGGGTAGCCTGCGCTAGCGGATAGCGGCCTTCTGGCATTCCCACCCGATCGAACGCTTCAGCACAGGCATTCACCACCACCACCGCATTTGGATCTGCCAGTCCCACATCCTCTCCCGCCAGGATCAGGAGCCGTCGCAGGATGAAGCGGGGATCCTCTCCCGCGTAAACCATGCGTGCCAGCCAGTAAAGTGCCGCATCTGGATCAGAGCCACGCACAGTTTTAATGAAGGCGCTGATCGTATCAAAGTGAGCATCCCCTTCTTTGTCATAGAGGACAGCGCGACGCTGAATTGACTCTTCGGCAACGGCCAGCGTTAGATGAATCACACCTTTTTAGTGGTAGGGGTCGTTTCAACGGCTAGTTCCAGCGCATTCAGCAGGGCACGGGCATCTCCATTCGCCACATTCACCAGATGATCCAGGGCATCCTGATCCAGCTTAATTTTGCGCGTGCCGTACCCTCGTTCTTTATCCGTCAGGGCTTGCTGTACCACTTTTCGCAAATCATGTTCATCCAGCGGTTTGAGCTGAAACAGGCGCGATCGCGATACCAGTGCTTTGTTCACCTCAAAATAGGGATTTTCCGTCGTTGCTCCAATCAGGATCACGGTGCCATTTTCCACCCAGGGTAACAGGGCATCCTGCTGCGCTTTGGTGACACCTCCCGACACCAATGCTACGCATACGGTACGGGCTTCCCAAGATCGCTCTTGAGTATTCCTGCCCCGCGCCACTTATCTAGGTCATAGACCCCCGACAGACCGACTTGAC
>NZ_JBRAGO010000161.1:0-6282 GCF_052746595.1 Leptodesmis sp. | reverse complement strand
TTCCAGTACTTCCAGGAAACCTGAGAATGATGGGGTGATCCAAATGGGCTGCTGCCGTACAATGCTGTTCAGTGTGTCATTACCTGCAAACCAGGCAGCTACAAATACAGCGGCTAAAACGACTATAGCCAGAATCATGGGCTAAATCATCCATTAAGCTCATAATTATTTTCTCCAAGCTATACAAACACAAAGACTAAAACTTTACTAGAGCTTTACTGGAGAACCTTTTGAATGACTTCTGCATAGAGCTTTTTCGGTTTTAATCCAGCAATTCGCTCCAGAACCTTGGTTCCTTGAAACAACACCACTGTGGGAGCACTCCTCACCCCCAATTCCATGGCAAATCCAGGATCTTCTGTCATATCGATGGTGACCAGATGCAACTTTCCTGCATGATCCGTCACAAGTTGTTGTAAGACTGGAGCAAGGGTTTCACAAGAGGGACAATGAGGAGCAACAAATTTCACCAAAATTGGATTTTTGGATGCTTGTTGCAATTGGGTCAGGTCACTGACACCTTCGCCAAAGATCTTGTTGGTTGATAAGGATTCTGACATGATGACTTCACCTTAAAATACTGAGTTGATGGATGAAATGAGGAATTATGCTACAGACAACGCCGCAAGAGAGTGATGTTCAGCTAACCAGCGTTCAGCTTCGATCGCTGCCATGCACCCTGTTCCAGCGGCAGTAATCGCTTGACGATAGTGATGGTCTTGCACATCACCAGCTGCCCAGACTCCCGGAATATTTGTGGCAGTACTCTTGCCGTCAGTTTGGATGTGGCCAGATTGATCAAGCAGCAATTGTCCTTGAAAGAGTTGGGTATTGGGTGTATGCCCGATCGCGTAGAATAAGCCACTGATAGCTAGTTCAGACACGGATCCTGTCTGCGTATCCTGAACGCGAACCCAGCGTAGAACTTCATCACCGTGAGTACTGAGAGGAACACAATTCCAATGCACTTGAATCTGGGGGTGATTTAGCAGTCGCTCCTGCATGGTTTTAGAGGCTCGCAGGCGATCTCGTCTTACCAAGAGATGCACTTGCCGAGCATATCTCGTCAAATACAATGCCTCTTCTGCCGCTGAATCACCACCCCCGACCACAGCCACTGCAGCACCTTGAAACAGAGGACTGGCGCCATCACAAATGACACAGGCAGAAATGCCATTGTTCCAAAAGGTTTCTTCACCTGGAAGATGCAGTCGTTTTGCCGTTGCCCCCGTGCAGATAATGACCGCGTGGGCGTAGACAACCTGTTCAGTGGAGATGACCCTAAATGGACGCTGCTGGAAGTCTACTGCAACCACATCATCGGTAATGAGTTGAGCCCCCCAGCGCAACGCCTGTTGACGCATCCGCTGCATGAGCTTGGGACCTTGAATGCCTTCAGGAAACCCAGGAAAATTTTCTACCTCGGTCGTCGTCATCAACTGACCACCGGGAACCCCACCGGCTTCAAACCCTTCAAATACACTTGGCTTTAGTCGGGCGCGTCCAGCATAGATTGCCGCTGTATACCCTGCTGGCCCAGAACCAATAATGACAAGATTCTCAATCATTTCACCCTAGCCTCCCATGAACAACCACCGAGTGCCTGTAAACAGGTAGTACACTCCAGTCAGAATCAGAGCAACGCTGCCGAAGCGAATGATGGTCTCGGAATGTTTCAACAACTGATTACTTTGTTTTGCCAGCCCAGTAAACAAACTGGCCAGAAAAATTAGAATGGTGTAACCCAGGGCATAGCTCACCATCGTCAGAGTACCTAAAATCTGAGATCCGGTTGCCGCTGCTGCCGCCAGCACTGCAAACAATACTGGACTGGCGCAGGGAGAACTCACCAAGGCAAAGGTTAGCCCCACTCCGTAGGGCCCTGCCTGGGGCATTTTCACATCTAGCTCAGGCAAGGGCAATTTGACCAGGCCCATTAACCATAGCCCCATCACTGCCATAATCAGTCCGACAACGACGTTGATGTAGCCCCGGTACTCCACCATCACGGCTCCGGTGAAGGAGGAAACTAGGCCAAATAAGCTCAAAATGGTAACTGCACCCAGAACAAATAAGCCTGCTTTCACAAAAGCATCCCAGCGGGATTTAATCTTTAAGGTGCCAATGTAGCTGAGGTTGACGGGTAGCAACGCTAGAATGCAGGGGGAGACACTAGCCAATACCCCACCGACAAAGGCGAGGGGGAGTAAGATGAAAGGATTCGTTGTATCTTGCTGATCAAACCATTGCTGATAGCGGTTTTCAACGATGGAAATAAGTTGTTCGATCGGATGACTGATGACAGATCCCAGTGTGAGAACCAGAATCAGCGCCAGCAATCCCAAACCGCCATAAATTAACCATCTTTTGCCTGATTTTGACCATCTAAATCGTCGAGTAGCCTTCGGCTCAAGCTCTGACTGATGACTAGGTGCCATGCAATTCTCCTTGTATGCAAATGTGAACGAGCAACGGAAAGTTCCTTAAAGCCAGGGCAATAGGTCACGCTGAAAGAGTGATCTTATTGGTGCAATCTATTGCGCGATCGCGGCATCCAGCACGGTTGTATAAGCCGCCAAGTTGGCATTGTTTCGGTGTTGCGCCAGGATCTTGCCTGTTGCCGGATCAATAATAGCAACCATGCCTGTTTGGGCTTTGTTTGCGGCAAAAAACTGCCCCAGCCCCAATTGATTGGCTTTGGCTGCTGACTGACTGGCTTTGGTTTTGTCACTGACATCCAAAACTATAAAGTGAGCCTTTCCACCATATTCTTTTTTCAATTGAGAAAGAGTCGGGGCTATATTCTTGCAAGCCGGGCACCAACTGGCGTAAATATCAACGACTACTGGTTTTCCCTGTAGTTGTCTTGCCAGAGATCCACCTATATTGCCCCCTTTAGAAGCGCAGGGGTTCTTAGAGGCGCAGGGGTTCATTTGCGCGATCGCTGAAGCAGGAGTTGCCGAGCTTTGCATCGTTGTAGCAGCAACTAGGGATACGGCAACGACCAGACTACTGACACACAGACTAAGCCATAACGTTGGCTGTTTACACATAGTTTACTCCTTGCAATTTGAAACACTAAAACTGATTGGCGAACAGTATCAAGACTGACTTCTTGAATTACTATGATATCGATTAAATTTCAGAAGAATGAGTGACAGATGAAAGCTGAATGGATGTCAAATAAAATTTTGAAATTTTGCTAAATCTATGTTTACAAACAGAAAAAATAAATATTTTAGGTTGATGATTCATTTCATAAAAATTCTTTTTCAATAAAAAGGTGAGATTTATTGTTTAATGTAATCTCACCTTTTTAAAGATTTATTTTTTACTTTTTATAAAACGCTATCTCAACAGCTGATATGTCCTCCAGATTCTAGTATCTGACGGTATCTAATGCTCTTATGAGCCTTTCGATTTATGTCTGATAAAGAGAGGTTGCCTGTTTGTTGCTTGGGTTTTTCTATTAAATCTTTTGTATTTTCTATTAAACCTTTCGTATCTATATTATTTTGAGTATGTAAAGAGTTTAAGGACTTCAGATTCTTAGTCATCGTGGTTTACCTCGAGATGATACTGGGATTTACCGCTTTGTGGGTATCATGGCTCTGGAGAGATCATTGGAGATGGCAACAGAATGATGATCAACCGTTATTTAGCGGCAACTGGACTGATTTAAGGTGGGTCAGATGAGGGCGAGATGAATAAGCGATGAGCGGGTGCTAAAGAAAATTGCCCAATAACTTACCGACTGTGCTCTTCAGCAAAAATTCATCTAGGAATTAGCCACGGATCACGTACATCTAGACGAGATTGTCTAAAGTGGAGATAGTTTTGCTTCGTATCTGAGACTGTAACGATCATACAAACTTCAGAGATTTTGCCTCAATTGGAGTATGGCAATCCTTAGTTCTATCAATCTTATAACAGGTTGAAACTGATGACTGGACAAGACTGGTTAGTACAAAATGACGGACAGTGCAAGCCTTTTGTAGAAGTATATCAACATGATTATGAAACTGATTCCTATCGACTGTACCGCTTTTTGACTGACCTGGAAGATGTGCTACACTATTGCACTGATGATTTGTTACAGCTTTAGGCAATTTGCCCACTGGTTCGCAAACTGTTAACCAGTTCTGCATGGTTACAAATCATGCCGCTAGAACCTGATCCTGACCTGGGTTGGGAAGTAACAATGCTTTATGACGAACCATTTTTCCCGCTTACAGTGCAGCTTGTGGCTTGGGCACCAGGGGTAACTTCGCCGATTCATAACCATGCCACTTGGGGAGTGGTTGCCCTGTTAAGTGGACAGGAAAAAAATACCTTCTGGCAGCGATCACCCACTTCAGAATTTTCCGATAGGATTGAATTAGCCGCAGATCTTTTACTTTCTCCTGGAGGCATTCTGTGTTTAATGCCGGATGCCATTCACCAGGTAGAAGCGATCGGCGATCAGCCGACGATTAGCTTTAATCTCTATGGCGAAACTAACTATGACCAGCGATTTGAGTTTGACCTGAACCGATTCACTGCAAAAAACTTTTAGCCCTTGCTTTTCTCCTGTGATGAATCCATGAAGCTCAGCCGTACTATCAGAGGTATTGTCAATACATTAACGGGTAAGCAAATTCTGCCATCATCGTTGCAGTTTCGCTTAACACTGGAGTTGGTTACACTCTCGACTGTTGTGCTGGGTAGTTTACTACCTTACCCTTGATCCGTGATCTGCCATCTGTAATGGAGATGCCGGAAAAACCAACCGTTGTCCACTTTGGCAACCGCTACATTGTGTTGTGTGGCAACCCTTTAATGGTGAATGGTAAACCCATCTACGCCGGAGTGATAACTTAAGTACCTATCAACAGCAGGCACTTGCTACCGCTACCGCCGAAACCGAGCGCACCATTCGCATGTTGCAGGATTTGCTCGATCTGGCGCGGGCAGATAGTGGGCATCTGCACTTTCGGCTAAATCCCATCATGTTGAATACATTGGTAGCAGAAGTGGCAGCTATGAGTCAAAAGGTCAGCAACCGGTTGATTCATGTACTGGCAACCGAGGAAGATGTGGTGACTTGTGCGGATCAAGACCGCCTACAACAAGTACTGATTAATTTGGTAGATAACGCCATCAAATATTCAGCATCAAAACAACCCATTAACTTAATCCTGGAAAAAGACGATCAGTGTGCCCTGATTCATGTGCGCGATCGCGGCATTGGCATTCCGTTGCCCCACCAACAGCGGATTTTTGAACGGTTTTATCGGGTGGATGAGTCAATGACTCGTTCCAGGGATGGGACTGGATTAGGGTTAGCGATCGCGAAAAGCCTGGTTGAAGGAATGAATGGTCGCATTACTCTCCGCTCCAAACCTGGAGAAGGTAGCATATTTACCATAACTCTTCCTCTATGGCACCCTTGATTTTGGCATTCTAAGCCTTTTAATTGGTACTTAATCTATGACTGATCACATTCTTCTAGTTGAAGATGACCCCAAATTGGCAGAATTTGTTCGGGCTGAGCTTAGTTTAGAAGGTTATCAGATCACTGTTGCCTCGAATGGCATGGATGGTCTATCAATAGCACGGGATCTTCAGCCTGACCTATTGATTTTAGATTGGATGCTTCCTGGTATCTCCGGCTTAGATCTTTGCCTGCGACTACGAAAAACAGGCATTCAAGTGCCCATTATTATGTTGACAGCTAGGGATGAAATCCTCGATCGCGTCGCAGGTCTGAATGCCGGAGCCGACGATTACGTAACCAAGCCGTTCAGCATGGAAGAACTACTAGCTAGGGTGAAAGCCCGTCTGCGGCGTACCCATCCAGAAGAACCCGACTTACTAGGGTTTGAAGATCTGACGTTAAATCGACTCACTCGTGAGGTCTATCGCAGTCAGCAACTAATTGAATTGACGGCTAAAGAGTTTGACCTATTAGAATTTCTCCTTCGTCATCCCCGACAAGTCATCACCCGTGATCAGATTCTTGAAAAGGTTTGGGGTTATGACTTTATGGGTGAATCTAACATTATTGAAGTTTATATTCGAGCTTTGCGAATTAAGTTAGAAGCCAACAACCCAAAACGTTTACTACATACTGTTCGGGGAGTTGGCTATGTATTACGGGAGTATGCTTAGAGTCATTTCCAGAAAGCACTGACAACTTGTCCATGAATATTGAACACGTAGGGCATACAGCAAGTCAAAATTGTAGATATCCCTCTTCCATCCTTCTAGCGAGAAATAAATCAGAATAAAGGAATGTTTCTG
>NZ_JBRAGO010000160.1:4284-6507 GCF_052746595.1 Leptodesmis sp. | reverse complement strand
CGATCGCGCCTAAGGCTCCCAAGGCTTCAATGATCGCGTCGTAGGGCTGAGCCAGTCGGGGACTGCCAGGACGGGGTTGGGCAGCGGTTAATCCTCCAGCTAAGAGTTGAATTAAGTGGGGCACACAAGTGCGATCGCCCAGGTGTCCCAACGATTGAGCGGCCGCTTCCCGAACATAAAAATCGGAACAGGTCAGACACTCGATTAAGGCCGGTACAGCACGGTGATCACCCAATTTACCCAGCGCTCTGGCGGCGTTGCGGCGCAGGGGATACCCCCCGTCGGGCGTGCGATCAGCCTCATCAAGTAACGCCGCGAGCAGAGCCTCGATCGCGGCGGGAGTGCGAACTCGAAAGCGACCAAGCCACCAGGCCGCATAATAGCGCAGACCGGGATCCTCTCCCTGCAGATTGGCGATCGCCTGGTCAATCGTTAACGGCTGATCTCCCACAGGGGTGGGTGGGTGGGCATCCAATTCATCAAAACTCGCGTCTTGCATGGGTCGTCACGCACTCAATGGATCTCGTTTAATTTTGCATTGTCTTTAGCCCTGGACTAATCCAACTACCCAGTTAGTGGTCAGTGGTCAGCGCGGTTCGTTCACTGCCCTCATGGCGATCACCTCAACGGGTTGAATCCATGGCTTTTCAGTATAGCATCAGCCAAAAGGGGCGACGCTGGGGAAGGGGTCGAGATAATAGTTAGATTCCCTCCCATGCATCACCCCTCGGTTGAATCATTCAACAGATGATTCGAACTCGATTCCTAACCTTCTGCAGGAGACGCTTTTGGTGCTTTCGCCGCCGCCACAGCTTCAGCCGTCCAGGGACGGATGTTAACGATCCGGCCACCCATCCGGGTAATCCGCTGCATCTCTTCATTCATCCGGTTGTAGGGAACCGTAATCAGTGTGGTTGCACTGGAACGGATAGCATAGTCGGCGTTGTCGGTGGCATCGCTTTGCCGGAGACCCTCGACTTCGTATTGAAAGTAGCGCTCACCCAACATTGTGTTTCACCTCGCTAGTAGTCGTGGAATGGAATCGGTCACTTACAGGGGAGTAATGCTGGCAATTTTGCCGCCTTCCCGTTGCACCCGTTGCATGTGCTCCGACAGTTGTTCATAAGGAATGATCACAGCTTTGTTGCTGCGACGTACGCGAGGATAGCCAGGGCCAGCAATGCCAGCCACTTCCACCCGGTACAGACGGCGATCGCCGAAGATCCTCGATCCTTTGAAAGCGCTATTGACGGGGGTGCCTTTGGCAGAAGGACGATAGCCATAGCCCGTGCTGCCGGAAGCCACCACAGCCGAGGCGCTGTTGCGGCCTAGTTCTGTGGCTAATCGGGGAGTACTGCCGCCAAACTGAGACCGATCGCTAGTAGCATAGCCGCGATACAACTGGAACAGGCGGGTGAAACCAACGGTTCTCTGGCCAGCACCAGAGCCTTTGGTTTCTAAATCACGGTAGTAGGGCACGATGTTTTCCCCAAAGTTTTGCTGATATTCGGGGGAATCGATGTAGGAGTCGATGTCTGCGTCATACCCTTTGTTCTGGTACAAATCCAGATGATAGATGATTTCCGACTCATCGTAGGGTGCTCGCCCTAACAGGTGCTTGCAGTTGAGTTCGATCGTGCGGCTCTGGAAGTTGTTGTAGAAAAACTTATGCTTGTACAGTTCCGACTTGGCTACCGCGCGGACAAAGTCTTGCACGGAACTGATCCGATTTCTCAGCAGAGATTCAGCCCCTACCAGACGCTCGGATTGCATCAAATAATCGTTCCCCAACAGTTGACGGTACACCGCACGAATCACGGCTTCAATGTCATCCTGACTGGCGTTTGGGCGCAATTCTACCGGCGCAGCGTTGCTAAAGGCGGATGTTCCCAATCGGGAGGCTGCTGTCGTAATAGCCACCTGCAAATTCTCCTTAAATCGTGACTGATAATGATCGATGAATTCCCCAGTATCAATGACCAGGGACTCATACACAAGTTTTATAGATTTCTATGGAACAACGAGTAAAGTAATGCCATCGCATCACTTTACTCATGTTTAGGATCAGCGTTTATACCGGAGCCACGCTAATCACTTTGCGGCCAGCCCGGTTGAGTTGTTGCAATCGGCTGGAGAGTTGATCGTAAGGCACTACGGCTTCCGATGCGCCCTGACGCACTACTGTGGAACTGGGAGAAGCCGCTTGTAAGTACCGCACCCGGT
>NZ_JBRAGO010000160.1:0-4184 GCF_052746595.1 Leptodesmis sp. | reverse complement strand
CCTAACACCTGACGGTAAGCTGCCCGAATCGCTACCTGAGCGTCAGCCTCCGACCAGTTGGGCCGTAACTCCACAATATCCGTCTCTTCAAACGGTCTAATCCCTAACCGTCCTGCTTCTTGTAATCCAGCCATGTCGTTTTCTCCATTGAACTGGTTGATCTAGCCAACTGAATTCAAACGTTTCACCATCATTCAAACGTTTTATTAATGGGCACTGCTCAGAATTTTGCGGATCAAACAGCAAATAGCTAACAGCAATTCACCATCAGCCATCCCACAAACTCCTAACAGCGCTAATAAAATTGCCCGGAAAGGGAAGCCACTCTTTCAACTTGAGCAGCTCCTCTCTCCGGGCAAGATTACACGACCTAGCTCAGAGCGTTAATCGCGTAGTCGATGTAGGAGTTTGCTTCCGTAGCAGGGTCGCCAGACAAACCGTGGTTGGCACGGATGTACTTGAGGGCTTCTATGTACCAGCTAGGGGATAACTCGAAGGTGCTGTTGATTTCAGCTAGACCAGCAATCAGGTAGTCATCCATGGGGCCAGTGCTGCCTGCAATCAAGCAGTAGGTGATCATCCGCAGATAGTAGCCGATATCACGTACGCACTTAGCCTTTCCACGCGCATCAGAGGCGTAGTTGTTACCTTGCATTTGGGTGGTGTAGGGGAACTTCTGATACACAGCATTGGCAGCACCTTCAGCTAGACTATTCGCCTTGCTAGCTAGGGCCTTAGCCGCTTCTAAGCTGGCCCCCGCTTGACGCAGACGACCAAATGCAACTTGCAGTTCAGAGCTACCCAGGAAACGGCCTTGAGAATCAGCGGTGGCAATGGCTTCAGTCAATGGGGTCTTCATCGGTTTGATATCTCCCTATGTTTTTACAAAATGTTTGAGTGAATTGAGATTTGTCATTTGGCCTTTGTCATTCGTCCTCTGTCAACCAAGAAGCGATGACCAATTGACAGGTCTGAAAAATTTAGCCAACTGCTGCTGCTGCACGATCGAAGTAGCTAGCAATCTCAGACATCAGGGCGCTGCAGTCGCCACGGGTGATGCCGTTGGGATCGTTCGCGATCGCAATTGCCGCTTCTTTCATCTTTTGCACACCGGTCGCCACAGAAGCACCAGGAACGCCCAGAGCCAGGTAGGTTTCTTTCAACCCATTCAGGCAGCGATCATCCAGCACACTGACATCACCGGTGAAGATCGCGTAGGTCACGTAGCGCAGGATGATTTCCATGTCGCGTAAGCAAGCCGCCATACGACGGCTGGTGTAAGCATTGCCACCAGGAGCAATCAGTTGCGGCTGCTCAGCAAACAGGGCCCGAGCGGCATTAGCCACGATTGCAGAAGCATTGCTAGTAATCCGGTTTACAGCATCCAACCGCTTGTTGCCATCCGCTACCATTTGGCTAAGAGCGTCGATTTGTTCGTTGCTCACATAATCGCCTCTAGCATCAGCTTGTGCAACAACCTTGGCAAACGCGTCTAGCATAGATTCGATCTCCTAATTTGTTGATGAGTATGGTTGTGTTTCAAAACGCAGTCGCGCAGTTCAGTTAGGTCAGACCCCTATTCCTGCCCACTTCCCAGTAGCCAGACCTTGAGTCCTCAACCTCGATCACCGTTCTCTCTGGTTGCATCCTCGACACGCTCTGTCAAAGATCGTTTCGATTCGTAAACGAATCTGTGAATCGCTCATCCCTTCAATGAGATTCCAGAAAGCTATCAGAATCAAGGCTTTTAGCTAACTCAACCGGGCGTTTATCCTTACAAGCATCTTTTATACAATGCTCGTGCAACCCATTTCGTTACAAATTGTTCTGAAACCCTACTTTTTTACATTCCTTAATGCTTACTTGCCCAAGCCCCTTCCCTCACCGTCTCGTCAGGCTTCTAGGCTTATCTTACACTACTCTACAACCACAAAAAACTCTCCCGTTTGTTACGTTGTCTATCAACATGAGGGTAAACGTAACAGCTTGTTGCCGCAGGTAATGCGTTGCAAACTGGGCGATCAACCCTCTCTGTCCGGAAGTCCAAAGCTTAAAGGGCTTCTTCATCTTTCTTAAAAATACTTGCCACATTCTGGCAGCCTGCTCGCTTGTCAACACGGAGAAGCAATTCAACCTTAGGGGGTAGATCGTCATTGTTCCATCCCAAACAGGACTCTGTTTGGCTGAGTCCTACACACGATTCTCAGCCTTACTCGTCCACTCGCCACTTAAGCCCTGCCCCCCTATACCCTTTTCTCCAAATACTGCCCGATCATGATCTGTTCCTCAGCCCGCGAGATGATGGTCTGCCGGGTGCGGTAGCTAGAACTAATGAGTTTTATTTCTTCTTCAAACACAGAACTGTTATACTCGGTGCGTAGTCGCAGCGTGTTCGCTTCGGGTAGGCTGAATTTGGCAAAGACGGGAGCTGGGGTCGCAAATCCGCGATCCCGATACAACATCCCGTTATGGACACCAAAGACTGTGGATCCCGTCTGCTGCTTGCGCGTCTTGCCGCGATAATTACTTTCCCAACTGGTATAAGCACCACAGACTATGGCCCTATCATTCCCTAGGCTATGCATTTGCGCCAGTTCAACCAGTTCGGGATGGCCCTGGGCTAAAAAACGAATCGTGATTAAGGATTCCATTTCCTCTATCTGGTCGTTTTTTAAGGTGAAGTAGCGCCGCTCCGATCGCCACTGGCCTTCACTCCGTTGGAAAAATTCCGCAACCCGCGATTCCCCGGAAAGTTGGGGGGATGTTATCAAGTACGTCATCACCTGTTACCTCAATCCAGACTAGCAACCACATCCTGCGATACTCTTGTCAAGTTACAAACCCAAATTCGTTACATTTCGTTAGGTGCCCCCATCCTAGTTCATTCCACCTCCCTCAGCAATGGCAATGACGAAAAGCGCTGATCCCGGCTTTACTCATAACCACTTCCTTAATTCTGAAATCTTCGCAATTCTGCCAGCTTGTTTTGAAAGTTTTGGTCAGTACGTATACGGGTTTGGCTTCATTTATCGCTGCGGAAGCAGTAAAGTCTTGATGGGCCTCGGCGATCGCCTGCGCAATCGCCAGTCCTAAACCCGCTCCTCCTGTAGACTGACACCGATCCCTATGCACCCGATAAAAGCGATCAAAAATGTGAGCCTGTTCTCGCTCCGCGATGAGCAGCATTGAGATTGGCAGACTCAGCCCAATTAGCCAGGCGATCGTGGTCAGTTCTTCGTCAAAGTCCTTCAGCGATCGACCAATCTGCATATAGCCCCAGCTTTGCTGATGGCCAGCCGTATCCATAAGCATTGAGATTTGGTGAAAGCGGTTCCCCTGCCGGTCTTCCAGGGTTTGCCACAATTCATTACCCCGAAAGGCTAGTCCCTCTGGTTGTTGCCCTACGGCTGCCACCAACCGTCCCGACAAATCCAAAAACCGAATGTAATCGCCCTTTTGTTGGAACAGGCTGAGGCGATGGCGATGAGTCAGTTCTGGAGGTAATGAGCAATTGGTGTTGGCAAGACAGACATAGGGTAAGACCTGATTCACCGCTTGCTGATTCATCTGGCCGGGTTGCTTCAGCACGGGTTCCAGTCCATCGTGGAGGGTCCCAGCAACGGACTCCAACTCTCTATGTAAGGCCTGCCAGCGAGTCTGGGTGATCATGTGGTAGAGTACAATTACCCCTGCACTCAAAATCACTCCCATCACTCCGGCATACCAGAGTGCCAAACGACGACGCGAGAGGTTGAATAGCTTATTTTTGTACATGAGGCAGATTGAGGCGATAGCCTAAACCATACACGGTTCCCAGAAGTTGGGGGCAGCCATGATCAGCAAGTTTACGCCGCAACAGCCGCATCTGAGCCGGAACTACATTACTGGTTGGATCGGCCTGAACCTCCCACACCTGATTCATCAGTTGCTCCCGTTTCAAGATCTGGTTGGGGGGTTGCATAAACTCCTCTAGCAACTGAAACTCCTTTGCACTGAGAGGAACTCCCTGGCAATCGCCCTGGGAATTTTAAATCGAAACAGTAGCGGTGCCGTAATCCAACATCAGGTTGCCGACTTGCAGTTGTTGCGGACGCAGTTGAGGCGATCGCCGCTCTAAGGCCCGCAACCGCGCCCGCAATTCAGCCATCGCAAAGGGTTTTACTTTTACTAAATAGTCATCGGCT
>NZ_JBRAGO010000159.1:0-6591 GCF_052746595.1 Leptodesmis sp. | reverse complement strand
TGTCTTCTTCCACTGTCCAAGTTTCAGGACGGTTACACGCCTGGATTCGTTCTACTTGCCATCTTTATCCATTTTGGATTTCGTCCAGCTTTTTGCGTACAGCCTGGATATCCTGCCACATGAGCCATTTGGGACTGCCCTGCTCACGGGAAG
This sequence comes from Leptodesmis sp., assembly GCF_052746595.1. Lineage (NCBI taxonomy): Bacteria > Bacillati > Cyanobacteriota > Cyanophyceae > Leptolyngbyales > Leptolyngbyaceae > Leptodesmis > Leptodesmis sp. The sequence goes on along the minus strand of NZ_JBRAGO010000159.1, from coordinate 6,438 downwards.
GGTTCCGCAGTAAGTAGGCGGGGTGAAAGATCGGCATATAAAAGCGGCCGTCCCGTTCTATCCATTGCCCCCGTACTTTCGTGATCCCCTGCTTGATGCCCAACAGTCCTTTCAAAGCCGTGGCTCCTGTCAACAAAATAATCTTGGGATCAATCATCCGGATTTGTTCCAGCAGGTAGCCTTTGCAAGCCTCGGCTTCATCGGTGGTAGGTGTGCGGTTTTCCGGAGGACGGCATTTCACCACATTACAGATGAACACATCCCGTTCTCGCGTCAGCTTTACTGAGGCCAAAATTTTGTCGAGTAATTCCCCCGATCGCCCCACAAACGGTCGCCCGGTTTCATCCTCTGTTTGTCCTGGTCCTTCCCCTACAAGCATGATCTGGGCGTGAACGTTGCCTTCGCCAACCACGGCATGAGTGCGGTTATGGCCCAAGTCACAGCGAAAACAGCGATCGCAATGGGCTTTCATTTCCTCCATGCTGTGGTAGGTCCCAGGTGGAATGGGAATGGTGGCCGAGGTGGGAATCAGATCGGGATCTACCTTAGGGGCGGCAACAGCGGCTCCAGAATCAGATAAATCAAACAAGTTAATTTGGTTTTCAGCAGACATGGGCTTGCAGGAACGACTTGATAGAAGTGGAGTTTACCCTTTGCGATAGGGTATGACAGCTCTGCAAATTTTTCTAGTGTAATTGGGTAGATTCAAGAAATTTCAGGCATGATCAAGGTGATCCCACTGCATGATGCTGGGGGGGGGAATTATGTCACCCGCTTCACCGTCTCAAAGCTTTGATGCCAAAGTTTGCTTTACAAATCGTCTAGAGGCTGGGGAAAAGCTGGCCAGGGCGATCGCTGATGAACTGAAGTCGCGTCCTGGGGAAACGGCTGCGTCTATGATGGTCTACGCACTACCGAGAGGCGGATTGGAGATTGCAGAACCGATCGCCCGCTTACTGCACTGCCCACTGGATGTGGTAGTTGCTAAAAAGATCACCCGTGTGGAAAATCCGGAGTTGGCGATTGGTGCGGTGACTGCAGATGGTCATGTTCTGTGGCTGTCTCCGCCGCGATCGCCCAATTTGCCGGAGGTCTACGAGTTAGCCTTACAGCATGCTCAAAAACGTGCCCAGCTTCAATGGCAACAGTTGGCCCCTTATCGACCGTCAGTGACTCCCCTGGGACGAATTGCCCTGATCGTTGATGATGGAATTGCCACAGGCATGACTATGGTGGCAGCGGCTCAGGCTTTGAGAGCAAAACACCCAGCGGAAATCTGGATCTGCGTTCCTGTGGCTCCCCCCGACATTTTGAGGTATCTGCGATCCTGGTGCGATCGGGTTGTAGTGCTGGCTACTCCCAGCCCTTTCTACAGCGTCAGCCGCTTCTACCAACAGTTTCCTCAAGTGGAAATGGAAGAGGCGATCGAATGCCTGCAACGGGCAAATAGTGGTCAGGAAGCAGGCACTTCCCAAAATCTCCAGGGCTGAACTATTCTAACAAGTAGCTTTGGAGAGCTGGTTGATGAGACGCTTGTGGTTCTGGTGGCTTGGAATTGTGTTGGTGAGCCGATATAACCCACCTCAGGTAGTGGCGGCAACCATGCTGTTGCTAGCGATGATTTTGTGTGTGGTCTGGTGGGTTAATCAGGGATGGCCCTACCTGGCCTTATGTTTGAGCTATATTTTAGGAGCGATCGCGGCCATTCTGGCGAGTGAAGCGGTAGCCCCCTCTCCCCAAACTCATCGAGTTCGCCTGACTGCCGTAGCTTCTCTCATCGTTCTGCTATCAGCGGCTGGTTTCTATTTGGTTCGTACCTTGCACTGGGCCTGAGGTGCCGTTGTACAGGTACTGCCAAGGTTGTAATCAACTTTATCGTAGTAATCCTAGCCAGGTCTCTGATCCAACCACTCCATCGGCTTCCAGTTTCAGGACTCGTTGGGCTGCTTTTACTGCTGCTTGAGTTTCTGGGCCGAATATGCCATCTACACTTCCCTTAAGGTATCCCAAAGTTCGTAATCGTTCCTGTAATCCAGAGACGGCTGGCCCTTTCATGCCTAATCGCAGAATGGGCAATGTGGCTATCTCTGTTGAAGTCCGTTCACCGTTCTCCAAATTGGTAGGTTTAGTGGTTGGGGCAGTTGCTGCAGGGGGTTTAGCTGTCGTTGCCGGACTAGGAGGTTTGCCCGTACCAGGAGTTGGAAAAGCTCCACTGTTGGCAGGTAGGGTGGTTGGTGGGATAGGCTTCTCTGAAACTGGGGGTGATGCACTGACAGAACTATGAGGGGGGGAGGGAGGTAGTAACCGACTCCAGGTATCGGTTCCAACAATACCATCAGAGTTTAAACCTGCGGCTTTCTGAAATTGAAAAACGGCGTTGGCGGTGCTCTCTTCGTAGACTCCGTTAATGGCTCCGGTGTAGTAGCCCAGTAATTTCAACAGAGCTTGTACTTCTGTGACTTCTGTGCCCTGGCTGCCTAGCTTGAGAAAGGGCTTGTCTGTAGCTCTATTAGCAGAGATTTGGGGAGGAGTGGTACAAGCTGCTGGGGTGGGTGACTTGGCAGGCGATCGAGATGATTGGCCTAGAGCAGAATTTGTTTGATTCAGTCCCACCAGACTGCAAGCCACGATCGCGACTAACCAGGGTTGCCAATACCTAGGGAGCAAAGAGGTTAATCTGGAGTTGCTACGCATGATGCAAATCCTAAAAACTAGGTCATTACTATACGGGACTGGAAGGGGAATGCAAAGAGCAACTTTCTTGGATCTATTATGAAGTACTCACTTTTGAGCCGATTTCAGGGCTGTTTTGAAGGGATGGTACTCGCTGACCAATTGAGTTTCTGGATCAGTCGGCGTACCCAAACTGCTACTCTATCCGCAACCCAGACTGACTGGAGAGAAGGCACCGATCGGTTCCATTTGCTCTCCCCCAAATTGCACCATTGGCATCCTGGTATCCTGTCCTCAGCAGATGTGACTGCATGGCAGGCTTCACCTGGGGTAGACTTGGCCATTCAGGTGGCAGAAGCTCTGATTCAAGAAAATGACTGGCCGCTGCAGGCCACCCCGTTAGATACAACTCGGCTGTTGGCGTCTGGGGCGAACAATGGGATGCTGGCGATCGCAACCCTTCCCATTGCTTTTTTCTTTCATGATAATATATTGCTGCAGCAACAGCATCTGCGACAAACGGTGCAGTCCTGGGGAGGGACAACCAGCACACAGGATTGGGTTGCTATGTTTGGCTATGCGATCGCTCAGGCGATCAAAGAAAGGCTTGCTCCCTGCCAATTCATCGCCCAGCTTTTGTCCTACTGGAGGGGCACAGAGCTTGGCCTAGGGCAGCGTTCCCCCCAGGTTCTGGCAGGTTTAGAATTGCTAAGCAACCTAATAGAACAGGGAGTCGCTTACAGAACGACGATTTTAAGGTTAGAGCAATCTTTGCTCCAGGAGGAAAGCGCGATCGCCCTAGCGTTGTACTGTTTTCTGTACACCCCCGATAACTGGCATCTTTCTGTGCTTCATGCTGCCCGACTTTTACCTGCTCATCCCGTATTATGTGCTTTAACTGGCTGCCTATCAGGAGCTTACAACAGCTACAGTAGTTTACCTCTGACTTGGCAGGCTGCTTCCCTAAAACCTTGTTCTGCCCATTCGCCTTCTTCATCCCCCCGCGTCTCCTGTACAGACCTGGCCACTCGCTTGGTGGCTTCCTGGGCCGGTGTCTTTGATGCTTCTCCCCGTCTTTTTTCGGCCAATATGCTTCCCGTTGCTTCCCCCCGAATTTCTTCTGCTCACTGGCAATGAATCCTTGCCAGAACTGGTGGCTCATGCAAAAAAATGGATACGCTGGAATTCCCTTTCTCCCTTAGAGGTAGTGCTTTGTGAAGAGAGTATTTCAGGCACTGGAACGGCAACTGAAAGAGACCTATGTCCACTATCGTCACCGTCTGAGTGAGTCGGTTGGGGGCTTGGATGGATATAGGCTGCTTTTTCAGCGATCGCCCTCTAGGGATCGCCCTTCAAGATGGAGTACTTATCAAACTCATTTGAGGCGCTCACAGACGTGGCGGATGGTATCTCATTCTCCATTAGTATTAGGAGTGGCTGTTATTTCTCTCACCAGTGTTTTAGGTTATCGCTTTTACACCACCCCTAAATTAGATATTGGTAAAGCCGCTCCTCAAACGATTTATGCTCCCGCCACTGTCACGATTGAAGATCAGAAAGCAACCGAAGAGCAACGCAAAACAGCTCGTAAAGATGCCATTTCCGTTCTGAAGCTGGATCAAGCAGTTAATCAACAAGCTCAGCGGTTATTGCAACAACAACTTCAGCAAGGAAACGAGCTACGGCAACTTGCAGGGGCATTTCCTTTCACCAAAACGGCCTATCTATCCTTCAAAACTCAGGTTTATTTACGGAAGCTGCCGGATAGGGACTGGCAAGCTCTTTTGACAACGGTTGACCCCAGGTTGCCCCAAACCTCGGAAAAGGCGGGGCTGGAATCGGCGAATCACCCCCCCTTATTAGAAAATGATCGCAAGCAGGCGATCACAGAGCTACGTGCTCTGCGTCGCTCAGTTGATCTGGGCACCTACTTAAGTGTGGTTCAGGAAATTGCCCAGGCTCGATTGCGATATACGGCAGCCCTGACTGCTATGGTGCAGCCTGCTGTCCCGAACTTGTCACAAGCGTTTAATTGGGCAGTGCTGGATTTATCCAATAACGACTGGCTACTGATCCAAACTCGCCTTCCCAACATTGCTGAGCAAATTCTGGCTCAGGGGATTGCACCGGGTTTGCCCCAATCCCTGCTCAGTGAGGCGATTAAATTACAGGTGAAAGGGCTTGGATCGCCAGAGTCCCAAGCGATCGCTAGCCAGTTATTGATCAACATCCTGCAACCGAACTTAGTCAAGGACGAGGAACAAAGCCGTTTGCGGGCCGAGCAAGTAGCCCGAGGAATTCAGCCCGTTATGGTCTCTGTGCGCAAGGGGGAAGCCATTGTTAAATCTGGTCAGATTATTTCCTCGGCCAATTTCGCTTTGCTCGATCATTTTAGATTAAGTCGCCGAGAAATCGACTGGGTCGGCTTGATTGCGTTTGGTAGCCTGGTCAGTGGTGCCGTAACGATTGTCTGGGTCGTTAAACAGCGATTTTACCCTGGCTTGCGTAAGCGAGATGGCATTTTGTTGTGGTTACTGAGTTTGAGTACTCCCTTACTGGTGGCTCTGCGGCTACCTTCAACGAATCTACCGGCTGTGGGGCTATTGGTTGGTAGCTTTTATGGCGGCCCTTTAGGCGTGACCGTTGCTGGATTGCTGGCGCTATTGATGGCAGTGGGATCTGAACTGCAATTGAATGAGCTTCTATCTAGCGCGATCGGAGGTTTAGTCTGCGGGTGGTTGGGCGGACGACTGCGATCGCGGGAAGAGTTAGCCATTTTAGGGGTTGGCGTTGGAGTCTTGCAAGGAACCTTGTATCTGTTGCTCACGGCGGCCTCTGGAGTTGCCTGGTATACCCTGCTGGGAGCCAGTGTGGTACAGGGTCTAATCGGTCTGACCTGGGTAATTGTCGGCATGGGAAGTAGCCCTTATCTCGAACAACTGTTTGATCTGGTTACAACCATTCGCCTGGTAGAGCTGGCCAACCCCAATCGGCCTCTGCTGAAACGACTAGCGGCTGAAGCTCCAGGTACCTTTCAACATACGCTATTTGTCTCTACCCTGGCAGAAGCCGCCGCCCGTGCCCTGGGATGCAACGTGGAATTGGTAAGAACGGGTACTCTCTATCACGACATTGGCAAAATGCACGACCCTCTCAGCTTCATTGAAAACCAGATGGGTGGCCCGAACAAGCACGATATCATTGATGATCCTTGGAAAAGTGCTGAGATTATTAAAAAGCACGTCACCGAGGGGTTGGTGATGGCTCGCAAGTTTCGCTTGCCCAAGGCGATCCAGTCATTTATTCCAGAGCATCAGGGCACGATGGTGATTGCCTACTTCTATCATCAGGCTCAACAACGACTCCAACAGGCTTCTATCAATGGTGGCACTCCTATGCTGAACGACGAGGACTTCAAGTATGACGGCCCCATTCCCCAGTCTCGCGAAACGGGAATTGTAATGCTGGCGGATTCCTGTGAGGCAGCCCTGCGATCGCTGAAAAATGCCACCCCGGAAGAAGCCCTCTCCATGATCAACAAAATTCTGCGCGCTCGCTGGCAAGAGAACCAATTGGTTGACTCTGGCCTCACGCGTGACGAAATGACCCAGATCGCCAACGTCTTTATCCAGGTTTGGCAGCAATTCAACCACCAACGCATCGCCTACCCTAAATTAACCCCAGCGGTTCAGCCTTCAAAAGGATGAGTAGCTTGGTGGTGCAGAAAACTCCTGAAACCCCTATAAATCAAGGATTCTCACCGAG
>NZ_JBRAGO010000158.1:0-6646 GCF_052746595.1 Leptodesmis sp. | reverse complement strand
GTTTCGAGAGAAATCCGATGGCCGGGAGAAATGTAGACAGGTTTGGTGCCAGGGCGGGTTCTGAGGGCCACTCCAATGGTTTCGCCTTTGTGGATCAGTGGTTGCCAGCTTCCCCGTTGGTCTAGTAACTCGGCATGACGACCCACCAGAATCGATTTTGCGACTCCAATGGTTGGCCGGTCGATTAATACTCCCAAATGACAGGCGATCCCAAATCGGCGAGGATGAGCGATCCCCTGGCCATCGCACAGGATCAAATCCGGTTCGATCTGAAGTTTTTCCAACGCATCTAGAACAGCAGGTATTTCCCGAAATGAGAGTAGACCAGGAATATAAGGAAATTCGGTCGGACGGCGGGCGATCGCGCTATCTTGCAACTGCAAACCATCCAGACCCAATACCGCTACTGCCGCACGAGTCACCGTCCCTCCTGCTTCAAACCCCACATCAACCCCAGCCACATATCGCACCTCCTCGAACTGATCCGTCAGGATGACCCGATCGCGTAATTTTTGTTGCAGGGCGATCGCGGCCTCCGGAGTCAGGTTCCAGTCATGGGAACAGTGGAGTTGCATGATGGGGGATGGGGGATGGGGAATGAAAATTCATTATTCCAAATTCAAAATCCATCATTCCAAATTATGCCTTTAACTGTGAATGTAGCTGTCTAACTCTGGCAGGATAAGTGCCGTCGCGGTAGAGTCAATAGAAAGTGTTTCTCGGTCAACTGAACCAGGTTCAGCTAGAAAACTAGGGTTTCCCAAACAAAAATGATTCTGGACCAGGACAAGGTTTGCTTAGAGAAAAAACTGCCGCCATTAGGAATGTGATGATAGGCGAACTGATCGGCTCACGCTATAAGGTCGTTAATGTACTGGCCTCTGGGGGCTTTGGCCATACCTACATTGCGGAAGATACCCAACGTCCCGGCAATCCCCGCTGTGTGTTGAAACATCTCACCTTCAGTAGCAACGATCCGGCGGTATTGCAGCAGGTGCGGCGGCTATTTCAGGCCGAGGCAGAAACCTTAGAGCGGTTGGGGAGGCACGATCGCATTCCTCGCCTACTGGCTTACTTTGAAGAGAATCATCGGTTTTATCTGGTTCAAGAATTTATTGAAGGCCATCCACTCAGCGAGGAACTGGTTAAAGGGGTACGCCTCTTTGAAGATGAAGTGATTCCCTTACTGGAAGACGTGCTGGGCATTCTGGAATTTGTTCATGCTCAGGGTGTGGTACATCGGGATATTAAACCTGCTAACCTGATCCGTCGTCGGCAGGACAGCAAGTTGGTCTTGATTGACTTCGGAGCGGTTAAGACTCTGGGCAACACGATCGTGGAAGCCACCGGGAATACCAGTTTGAGTATGCCAGTCTACACCTCTGGGTATGCGGCCAGTGAGCAATGTATGGGTCGTCCCCGGTTTAGCAGCGATCTGTATTCGCTGGGAATCGTGGGCATTCAAGCCCTCACGGGGTTGCATCCATCCCAGATGCCAACAGACTACCAGACTTCTGAACTGATCTGGCGAGATCAGGCTCAGGTCAGTGATGAACTGGCCGATGTGCTTGACAAAATGACCCGGTATCACTTCGCAGACCGCTATCAATCGGCCAGTGAAGTCCTGGAAGCCCTGCGAGACGTAATTAGCAAAGCCCCTACCCTGGTGAGTAGGATTGACTTTTCAGGCGAATTTTCCAGTAGCTCTCCCACCGTTCTTGCCAGCAAAACTGCAGCCCAATTCCTGGAAGGAAGCCAGCTTTTACAATCCAGGCCCGTTTCCACCCAGGTAACTCCTGCCACGCGAAACCGGAAATCTCTGACTCGTATTGGATTGGCCCTGCTGGGGACTCTGGCGATCGCGGCCTTGGTCAAAGAGTTGTCAACTCCTCGAATTTTTCCACCTGTGGAGACTGGAACGGCGGATTCTACGACAGCGACGACTGCCAGCGATCGCATCAGTGTGGGAGAAAATTTGCTGAATCAGTGGCAGTCCAGTCTAGAAAAACAGGCTGGAATTGATGCAATCGCGGCTGGAAATTACAGTCAGGCGATCGCATCATTGGAAAAAGCGCGTCAACAAGATCCTGGTGATCCGGAAACCCTGATTTATCTGAATAACGCTCGCATTGGTACGGCTACATCTTACGAAATTGCCGTCGTGATCCCGGTTAACAGCCCGTCTCTGGCTCAAGGCATGGAAATTTTACGGGGGGTGGCTCAAGCCCAGGATGAAATTAATTGGGTAGGCGGGATTAATAATATGCCTTTAAAGGTAGCGATCGCCGACGACAATGGCCAACCGGAAACTGCCAAACAGATGGCAGAATTGCTGGCCAGGGATCCGCAGGTGTTAGGCGTGGTTGGACATGGCAGCAGCAATACCAGTATCGAAGCGGCCAAAGTGTATCAGGATCGCCAACTCGTGATGGTGGCTCCGGTCAGTTCAGCCGTGCCGCTCTCCGATGTGGGAAATTTCATCTTTCGCACAATGGTCACAGATAATCAGACGGCCAAAGCGTTGAAAGATTATATGCTGGCCCGCCTGAACAAGCGCAAGGTGACAATTTTTCACAACCCCAATGACAGCTACAGTAAATCCCTGACCAGGGAATTTAGAAATGCACTGGACTATAGCGGGGTGCAGGGCGTAACAGTCGTGGATGAAATCGATCTCTCTCGTCCAGATTTTGACGCAGAAGAGAGTGTGAATCAGGCGATCGCTCAACAAGCGGAAGTACTAATGCTGGTGCCCAATGCCGATGTCATGGATCGGGCGATTCGGGTGATCGAAAACAACAACCGCAGACTCCCTGTGCTGGCGGGCGACATTATGTATAACTTCAAGGTTCCTAAAATCGCCAAGGAAAAAGCTGTCGGCATGGTCGTGGCCGTACCCGTTGACCCCACTGGATTACCCTTCTTGCAGCAGGCTTCTGCCCTCTGGAAACAAGAACATCTGGTGACCTGGCGTACAGTGCTGGCCTATGATGCCACCAAAGTGTTGCTGGCCGCGGTCGCTCAGGATCCCTCCCGGATCGGCATCCAGCGGATTCTTTCCCAACCCAATTTCTCGACTTCCGGAGCAGAAGGACCCATTAGTTTTCAAGCCAAAGGCAACCGCCAAAATCAGCCAGCCTACATCACCGTAGCTCCCTTGGGGCAGAAGGGGGAAAAGGAGTACACGTTTGTGCCGCTGAGGTGACGGGATCTCTAAACGTAACCTTCGACCATTTTTGCTCACCCCCCAGTCTGTCCATTAGGGAGTACGATGAGCGATCGAAACCTACCCACCCCCTTACTCTCCCTCTCCCCCCTTCTCCCTCTTAAGGAGCTACCCGTGGATACCCAAGAAATCAAACGAGAAGCCAACGATCTCTACAAAGCTGTGCAGCCCTTACTGGAACGGGGCCAGGAGTTCAAACGATTTTTGCTAACAGATCTGGCCAAGATAGTTTTGATCTGTGGACGGAGTAACAATGACATTTCTCCCAATGAACTGCTGGGCTTTCTGGTGATTTATGCCTTGATTAAGCAAGACAGAGACACTCTGAAAGTGGTGCTGAATGAATGGGATACCTCCAGGGATGTGCGGCTGAAGTACCAGAAACAGACGGTGCAACTGTTGCTGGAGTTGAAGAATAATTTTGGACCAGACGATCATCTGATTTTGCCATCGGTTTTGAATCAGTTGGATGAGCAGCAGGGAAGCCAGTTGCTGGAAACGACGATGAATGCCATCTATCGCTTTGCCCAGGTGATTGTCAAAGCCGATGGAGGCATTTCCATGGAGGAGATGGAAGCCCTATCGGTGGTCTGGCGATCGCTCCACGCCTACGAAGATCCTGCCCCCTACCTGCAACAGGCTTGCCAGTCCCCGACTGCGGCTCCAGCCCACCCAACCCAAGAAACTCTAGAACAGGTGCTGGATGAACTGAATCAACTGGTGGGGCTGCACAACATCAAAGAAGAAGTGAAAACCCTCACCAACTTCTTGAAGGTGCAAAAAGCGCGAACCGAGCGGGGATTGGCGAATGCTTCCGTCTCGCTACATTCCATCTTTAGTGGCCCCCCTGGAACGGGCAAGACCACCGTTGCCCGGTTGATGGGCCGCATTTTTCAGAGCCTTGGTTTTCTGGAGAAAGGCCAGTTGATAGAAACCGATCGGGCCGGATTGGTCGCAGATTACATCGGTGGTACAGCCAAAAAAGTGGATGAAAAGGTGAACGAAGCCCTCGATGGTCTACTGTTCATCGATGAAGCCTATGCCCTGATTCCCGAAGACAGTTCCCGCGATTTTGGCCAGGAAGCGGTGGATGTGTTGCTGAAGCGCATGGAAGATTACCGCCAACGGTTGGTTGTGATTGCGGCGGGATACACGGATGAAATGCATCGCTTTGTCGAATCCAACCCCGGTTTGAAATCCCGCTTCAATCGATATTTCTACTTTCAGGACTACACACCGGATGAACTGGTCGCCATCTTCAACAAGATGTGCCAAGACAACCATTTCAATCCCACCGAGGCGACCAATGAGAAACTGAAAACCTTGCTGACCGAGCTTTATAATAGCCGCGATCGCACCTTCGGTAATGCCCGCCTGATAAGAAACCTGTTTGAGAAGGCGATCGAGCGACAGGCTAATCGGTTAGCGGTGATCAACACCCTCACCGATGAAATTCTCACCACCATTCTGCCAGAAGACATTCCCAACGCGAACGAAATCCTGCCGCAGAATCCAACAGCTCCTACCAGCCTGCCGCAGACCCTTCCCAACTCGGCCTCTTCCCCCATGCCTCCCTCGGACTGGTTCAGCCAACTGACAACCTTGTTGAATCAGTCACTGCAGCCCCTGGGCGCGATCGCCAAAATCAGGCTGAACGCCGATCGCCTGCAAATCCTGTTTGAAGCTGACTCTGCTCCCAATCCCACTGAGATGGTTTCCCTTACCCTCAGTCAGCTCAAACGTCTGCCTCTGGTTGCTTTTACCCAATTGCAACTGTACGGGCGGCGATCGGGCGACGAGATCCCGGATTGGAGTCGGGAATTTGATTTGGATGGAGAGGAGAGTGAAAGAAAGCGGGAGAAAGTAGGTGGGTGAGTGGGGATATGGGGAAGGTAGGGAAGGAATGGAAAAGTTTTAGCTTCACGCTAACCCTTAACCGATGACGCATAACAAATGGCGATTCCGCTAAAGATCTCATGATAAAGATCTCATAAAGATCCCTGGACCTGGACTGTGCAATCCTCAGCGATTTAGTCAAAACTAAAGTGGATCTACCGTGTTGGATATCTGCAATTGATCGTCCCCCATTGGAGCAACGGATTTTATGAGTAACCCCTCCCTCATCCCCGTCATCCTTGCTGGTGGTAAGGGTGAGCGTTTCTGGCCCCTCAGCCGCAAACATCGGCCCAAACAGTTTCTCAGCCTGGATGGTAGTGGCAAAAGCTTATTACAGGCGACAGCAGAACGGTTGCTGGAGGTCGCAGAAGGTTGGGAGAACCTGTGGGTAGTGACAGCGGCTCACCTGGCGGATGGGGTACGGGAACAACTACCCGACTTGCCAGAAGCCAACTTACTGGTAGAACCGGAAGGTCGAGATACCGCTCCGGCCGTGGCCTGGAGTACACTGGAAATTGCCCGACGCTATGGCAAAGATACAGTGGTTGGCTTCTTTCCTGCCGATCACTGGATTGCGGATCAGGCAACTTTTCAGGCAACTTTGACCGCAGCAGCGGAACTGGCAGTGAAGGAAGCAGCGATCGTCACTCTGGGAATTACTCCCACCTATCCTTCAACGGGATATGGTTACATTCAACAGGGTGCAGAGGCGGGTTACTACGGCGCAAATCCAACCGCCAATGGAGCCAGTTTTCCGGCCTACCGGGTTGATCGCTTTACAGAAAAACCCGATCGCGAAACGGCTGAACAGTTCCTGGCCACTGGCAAGTTTAGCTGGAACAGTGGCATATTCGTGTTCCGGGCAGGAGTGACGCTGGATGAATTGTTGACCTATGCACCCGAAATTCTTGGCCCGATCGAGGAAAAGGGAGTTGCGGCTTATGCTGACCTGCCGAAAAAGAGCATTGACTATGCCCTGATGGAAAAAACTCAGCAAGCCTATGTATTGCCTGTGGCTTTTGGTTGGGATGATCTGGGCGATTGGAATGCGATCGAGCGTTTACTGAAAGGCGATAATCCCAATGTAGAACTGGCTCGTCATGTGGGATTGGACACCCAAGGCGCACTCTTTTATGCCACGGATGATGATGATGTAATTGTCACGATCGGCCTGGAAGATACTGTGATCGTCCGCGATGGCAAAGTCACTCTAATTGTGAAGAAAGACCGCACCCAGGAAATCAAAAACATCCTGAAAGAACTTCAAGCTGACCCTAATTTGAAACACTTGCTGTAGCTAACCGGGAATTGGACGATTGTAAACAATAGTGGATAGATGAGTTCTGCGATTTGGCTAGTTCACTAGCATTTACGAAACAATGCGGCACACTGCAATCTATGGCTTCCGTAATAGTGCTCGATAGACGATAGTGGAACTCTTGCCTATTAGACTCAATCATCATCAGTAAGATGCGCAAAGCTTAGCGTGCCCATTCAATCAGCCAGAATGACAGGATGGGTACA
>NZ_JBRAGO010000157.1:0-6668 GCF_052746595.1 Leptodesmis sp. | reverse complement strand
CCTAAGTTCTTCATGTCGATGCACCGCAAGCTGAAATTGCTGCAACGCAGAGCGGAACCAGCCAAACCTGCCCCAAGTGCTTGGCCACTGTCAGCAAGGGGTTGGAGAATAGAGAACATCATTGCCCTGAGTGTGGATATCGGACTCATCGGGATCATGCCGCAGCGGAGATGGTTTTGCATCGTGGATTAGAGAATGGAGTAACCCAGGGACTCTGGGGAACGGAAACAGCCTGTCAAGTCGGTCTGTCGGGGGTCTATGACCTAGATAAGTGGCGCGGGGCAGGAATGCTCAAGAGCGATCTTGGGAAGCCCGCACTGTATGCAAAGCATTGGTGTCGGGAGGATGTCACCAGGGGTCGATCGCACCCAGTTATCCGGAGATCTGTACGCCAAGGTCATTAAACAGGTGGATGAATCGGCTCATCGGTTTGCCATTCGGTTTACCTCCGTTCCGCCAGAAATCGCGATCGCCCTGCAAGCCCTCCGACAAACCAATTGATCTCATCTGGCTATTTGGAGTCATCATGGGGCTTTGTTGCCGTCAGGGCAAGGAGTAAGAGTCAATCGATGGTGCCAGCTGATGAGCCAACAGATAACCCAAGAGTTACCCAGATGAGGCAACAATTTCAACAATTTAAGGACGTTAAGGATGTCCGGATGCCGTCTGGATTTTGACGTTAAAGTATAAATAATTTCTTGATCGGTTAGGTGCAGCTTCGTTATCGCATTTTTCTCAACTGGTAAGAGGGCTTCATGGACTTATCTCATCTGGTGGTTCAGTTGGCGATCGCAGTCTTTTGTGGCGTTGTCGGCAATATGCTGATTCCGCGTGAGGTTCCCGGAAAATTTTGGGGTCTGGTGATTGTGGGTTTGATCGGTGTATGGATCGGCGAAATTGGCTATCGCTTACTGAAAGTCGAATACGGGGTGAATTACGACTTTCTAAACTGGCATATTAAGAATGTGCCTATTGTTCCAGCAATCGTGGGTTCTGCGATCGTCATCTATGTACTGACCACATTCCTGCGTTGGGGACGGTACAGATCCTGACTACGGATTAATGGTTCGTGACCGATGGGCTATTTCATAACAGTTCTTGCCCCGTTGTTTGGCCCGATACATGGCGCTATCGGCCTCTTTGACTAAATCCTCCAGATCCTGGGCATGGGTAGGAAACAAACTGATTCCCACACTGCTGGTCACCATAATAGTGTGGGTTTGAATCACAAAGGTTTGAGAAAGGGTAAACAGTACCTTTTCAGCCACGCGAATGGTATCCTCGGCACTGGGAACGGCAGGCAGGATCACGGTAAATTCATCCCCTCCCAGACGGGCCACGGTGTCACTACTCCGCAAACATCCCGTGAGGCGACGGGCAACTGCTTTCAGTAAGGCATCGCCCATGTCATGCCCCAACATATCATTGATCTGCTTAAAGCCATCCAGATCCAGAAATAGCAAACCGACTAATTGCTGACTATCTTGGGCCCGGTCGATCGCCTGTTCCAGATGCTCATAGAAGTACTTGCGGTTTGGCAGCCCTGTAAGGGAATCGTGGTTAGCCAGGTGGCTGAGATGATTGGCGGACTGCAGCAGTTCTGTATTAGAGCGAACTAGTTCTGCTGTAGTGCGCTTCAGTTCCTCTTCCAGTTGCTTGCGGTGAGTAATGTCTCGAATAATGCCGACTAAAAACAGGTTACCTGCCGCATCTTTGTGAAGCGATCGCTTGGTTTCAATCTGGTGAGTAAAACCACTTCGATCTGTAAAAGCTTCTTCGTTGTGATGTTCTTGTCCGGTTTTGAAGACTAGCTCATCCTGCTGCCAAAAAATATCTGCTTCAGTTGTGGGAAACACCTCGTAGTCCGATCGTTCTAGCAGGTCAGCCAGAGGATACCCGGAAAACCTGGAAAAGGCAGCGTTCAAAACAACCCACCGATGCTGTTGATCTTTGACAAAAATGGGGTCGGGAATCGTGTTGATAATTGTTTGGAGGAATTCTTTGGATCGCTGCAGTTCTTCTTGACGGCGGGCAATGTAAGCAATCGTGGCGATCGCAGAAATAGCTATTGCCAGGGCGGGAGAAACGGTGGGAATCCACCAGCCCACGAGTAAGGCTGCGTAGCCGATCGCCACCAGGCTGAGTCCGGCTACGATAATCGTCACAGTAGACCGATACAGAGATCGTACCCGCCAGCAAAGTATTCCTCCTAACCAGGCCCAAGCTCCGATCCACAGCCATTCCATCGGTTCTGGCCAGGATTGGAACAGAACCCGGCCATCTGTCGCAGCCCCCAGGATCTAGCTGATAATGTTGGCCTGTAATTCAACAGCAGGGACAGGCTGAGGTGGCCCGACTAAACGACTACTGTAAGAGACATTGGCAAAATCATTCAGACTGACGGCGGTATAGCCAATTAACACAATGCGATCGCGCAAAGCGGCTGCCGGAACCCTACCCTGCATCACCTCTGTCATCGTGACGCGGCGAAAGGTATTGGCTGGGCCACGGGGATTCAACAAGATTTGGTAGCCGCCGCTATCAGTTAATACATATCCTCCATCATCCCCAGTGAACCGATAAAACAAAGCCTTCCCTAATTGCATTTCTCCAGAGGGAGCGGCGATCAGTCGAATTCCCTCTGCTGATAAATATAAAAAAGCCAGGGACAGCGCAAAACTGGGCAGCACCGCCCGATGATCATGCGGTTTCCAATACAGCAGTCCGCGCCGCACCGTATTATCAGGATCCAGCACCACATTGTTAAACCCATACTGGCGGGTGTCTCTCAACACAGGAGGGGGCGGAACTTCTGGGCTGTCGTCGTCTTTAATATGGCTGATGCCAATCAAATTGGGAGACTTGCGATAAACCTGCTGCGACTGCTGATGGCCCGGTTCTACTGGAATATCGATAAATATCCAACCCGATTGCTCGTGGTTGGGCTGCTTGCAGTTTTTGCAACAACCGGGCTATCTAGCGATCAGACATGGGATACTGACCCGCATTTCGCAAATCTGCTTCATCAACACCAACAATGACGATGCGATCGTCTACAGGCTCGGGGGGACGTAATCGAATCAATTGATCCAGGGCGGCCAGTTCCCAGACTTGTAACAGTCCCACCAGGCGAATTGACACAACAAGGCCAGCCAAACCAAGGGACGTTACCGTAACTCTCCACTCACCCTGGAGTTTTTGCTTAAGAACAGCCCAGAGCTTTGGTCGGCGTTTGTCCAATCGCATAGTGCCATGTGTGAGAGCCTTGCTAGTTCATGGGGAGTGGGGTATTATAGGCCCAAGATTTCCCGAATCAGTTAGGACAATAACCTGCGATCGCAACAACACTTACCTGCCAGCATGGCATGTCGCTCAGTGAATGTCCTGTCCAAGGCTGCTCCAGGATGAAGTTTTTACGAAAGGTTCATGAAATTATAGGTGAATTAATGCCAGTTCTACAGTAAGGATAAATCGCCTGCCACTTCCAGTCGGGTGACATCACCCAAAACCATAAACATTTCAGCCAAACTTTCAGAGACGGAAGGCGTAATCCAGCCCATCTGCTTTAACAGGTGAATGGCAACCGCATATTTGGCGCGTTTGGCCCCATCCATCACCTTAATCGCCAACCCCATGCCTTCACCCACGCGGCCAATGCACTGAATTCCTTCTGCCCCAGTTTTGCTGACCAGTTCTCCTTCTGTGAGACGCATCAGTTCCGTATCAAACTCACCCGCTCCAGCAATTAGCGAGGGATGATAGACCATTGCCCGCACAATTCGTTCCATATCCAGGCTATTGCCAGATGCCAGATGGGCATAGAGCGAGGCCATTTGTCCGAGCTGCAGGAAATAGGTTGGTGCGCCACAATCATCACGAGCGCTGATAAATTCATCTCCTGGCATCCCCAAAATTTCCGCCATCTTCTGCAAGATGAGTTGCTGGACAGGATGGCTGGGCTGCAGATAACTGTTGAGTGTCCAGTTGCGTTGCTGACAAACGGCCAGCATTCCTGCGTGTTTACCAGAACAATTGTGTTCGAGTGGACTTTTTTTACCAGGTGGAATGGGGCATTGTAGAGCAGATGGATCGACATCAGCCCGCCACAGAATGTTAAAGGCTTGTCGGGTCTGTTCCACCTGGCCCTTATGAGAACTGCAAATAATGGCCAGATCCCGATCACTCAAGCCATACCGCTCCAGTGTTCCGGTGGTGGTCACGGCAAGCGCCTGAAATGGTTTGAGAGCCGATCGCACAAAGGTTGCTGTTTCGGCACTGCCAGCAACCGACAATATGCGACCGCGATCGTCGCAGACAA
Organism: Leptodesmis sp.; assembly: GCF_052746595.1. Lineage (NCBI taxonomy): Bacteria > Bacillati > Cyanobacteriota > Cyanophyceae > Leptolyngbyales > Leptolyngbyaceae > Leptodesmis > Leptodesmis sp. Next base: position 2,350 of record NZ_JBRAGO010000157.1, on the reverse strand, counting down.
CGGCCTGAACTCGATGTTGGGACTCAACCAGTCCCTCGCGTAGAAGTCGGACTTCTAATTCCGCGGCTTGTGTACGTCTTCCCCTAGTCATGGGTATGACTCTAACATCAGTCCGGCTCCATGAAGCAATTTCCTGGAAAGGTTTTAGTTTTTTCTAATACTGAGTTTGAGATTATCCCTATCCCCCATGAAATGGAACGACGAGCAAAGGAAGCAAGACCACTAGCAGCCAGAGCCAGGACGATCGCTGACCTTGCAATGGTGGATCCTCAGAATCACTCAAAATAAAATCGATCCGCTCCTTTAAGCGATCGCCAGAATTAGCCCAACTAAAGGCAGCGCACAAGTCCAGTTGCATAATGGGGGCACTCACGACCAGCAACAGGGATTCCGCCAGGACAAGCGGATCGACCAGTTCAGTTGCCCGGCGATCGGCTCTCAGTTCTCGCAACATCAGCAACTCCTGCCACAGTGCTTCTGTATTCGGGAGCCAGAGGGCAATGCGCCGTAGCCAGCCTAACCAGAAAAACCAGAAGGTGTCGCGGTGGTGGGCATGGGCCTGCTCATGGGTTAATACCGCTTCCAGGTGGGCTGGATCCAGACGATCGAGCAATCCCTGGCTGACCACCAGTTCAGACTGCCAGAATCCTACCTGGGCACTATATAGTTCTGAGGTGGTCAGTACGCGCGCGGAATTACCCTGCACCTCGAGCACCGGATACTGACGAAACTGCTGTATCGTCTGTTGTTCTTCCCAGAATAATTTACAACCTAGAATGAGTGTCCAAAGGAGAAAGGCGATCGCCAGCCCGTAGCTCAACCATCCCTCCCGGTGCCACATCATCTGCCCCGATGGCCCCATACACAGGATGGAAATAGCCGTCATTACCAGTAGTAGCGGGGGAAATAAAAAATATCCCAATGTTCGCTGCCAGCACTGATTCCAGTTGCCGCCAGATGGTACCCAGTGCCACCGCACCCATAACGCCAGTGTGACTCCCAGGACCATCATGAAAAAATGCATTACTGTTCCTGCCTGGCTTTACGAAGGGTTCGGAGTCGTTCTGCGATCGCTTCAATTTGCTCCACACTGGACTGATCCAGGCTATCGGCAAAAGCGGCCACAATATCCGGATTGCCAACTGCCAGAAACTGGTTGAGCTGCTCATAGGCTTGTAGCGCTTTAGCCTGTTGCTCAGAAATTAACGGTCGCCAGGTAAAACAGCGTTCCTGCTTATCACAGGCCAACCACCCCTTGTTCGTCAACCGATTCAATACCGTGGTGACTGATGCGTATGCCAGTTCTCGACCGGGATCGGCCAGAATTCGCTCATGCACATCCTTCACAGTCACGGTTTGCAGTTCCCAAACAATCTGTAAAATTTCCGCTTGCAGAGGGCCAAGAGAAAGCTGTTTCGGTCGGTGATTCGGTAAAGCCGCCATGAGTAATATTTTAGAGGGTTTTATTTATCTCTCCATTAGAGTAACGCCAACATTGGTAGGAAGGGAATAGGGATTGGGGGTTGGGAACTGGGGGTTGGGGATTGGGGAGTAGAAGTTTGACGGGCTGTCTTTTGACACCCGCGATCGCCCCCCTCCACAATTAGGGAACAATCTACAGCGTCATTTTTGATACGTACACAGCCCAATGCAGTGGTGAGTTCATTCAGTGGCTTACCCTCAAAGGGTTTTTTACTGGCTTTTTTTAGCTGGTTTTTTTATAATCCTTGTCCAGGTCCAGAATCATAAGTTCTCTAGTTCTTTGCTCGGAAAACGACCGTTCTCTAGCTGGACTTAGTTTAGCTGAAATTTATCACCGAACCTTTGGAGGAATTGTGAGAAAGCTGTTATCAATTTTGGTGTTAGCGATCGCCCTGTTTGCGATCCGCATTTATCCCGCTCTGGCCGATGCTTCCAGCGATACTCTGGCTCAAGGCGCAAAAGTTTTCAGTGCCAATTGTGCCGCCTGTCATCTCAACGGCACCAATGTGGTTGCGGCCAACAAGAATCTAAAAGCCGAAACATTAAAGCAATTTGGCATGTATTCCGAAGCCGCCATTATTAACCAAGTCACCAATGGCAAAAATGCCATGCCTCCTTTCAAAGGCCGCCTGAAAGAAGATGAAATTCAGGCGGTAGCTGCCTACGTTCTCGCCCAGGCTGATAAAGGTTGGACGAAGTAGGCGATCGTGTAACCCAGGTCTAAACAATCCTTCATGAGGAGAATCAAATGCAGCGGTCACTCAAACAGCAGGTCGCTAATTTGCAGCAGAACTGGCACCGAATTCTCCTCACCATGAGTCTAGTGCTCACTCTCTTATGTTTTTTAACTATTGAGGGGTTCGGGGAG
>NZ_JBRAGO010000156.1:0-6964 GCF_052746595.1 Leptodesmis sp. | reverse complement strand
GTTCAGAAGATATTTGGTTTTGTACAGTCTCAGATACTTATACATTCAATGTTGAGTCAGTAAAGCTTAAGCGAAAAGTTATTGCTCCCTACACTGTAAATGGTGCACCTAAAGACTGGGATATAACGGATAACGGAAATTATCGTCTTACTCACCCTTCTAATTTGTGGACAGATCTAACTGTTCCCTTCTGGTCAATGCCAGAAAATACAGATCATCCGACTCAGAAACCAGAGAAGTTAGTTGCAAAAGTTATTCTTGCTAGTTCTAATCCAGGAGATGTCGTATTTGATCCTTTCTTGGGTTCAGGAACTACTTCTGTAGTTGCCAAAAAGTTAGGAAGGCAGTACTTCGGGGTAGAGCTAGATGAGATGTATGCATGTTTAACTGAGAAACGCCTTGACCTTGCGGAGGTGGACGCTTCCATTCAAGGCTATTCAGAGGGAGTCTTTTGGGAACGGAATACCTTAAATGAACAAGTTCGTTCTGTGGAGAAGAAGAGTAGTTCTCGAAAGTCTCGAAATGCTGATGCACCGCGCCAACAAGACTTATTTCCCATAGCGGAGTAATTAACTTCAATGGAAAAAAGCCAGATCTTTTACAGTGAAAAGTTTGGTGAGGTTCAAGAATCAATTAGGGCTTTCCTGAATGCTCAAGAGGACTACTTATCAACATCGACGGCAAATAGCCCAAGAGCTGTAGGTGATGCTGTTCAGGAAGTACTGGGCAACAACTTACAACAGGTTTTAGGAGATGATGTCTGCAAGAACTATTCAGCCAACTTTGCTAGAAGGGCAATGGCAGATCTGGCTTTTGAGGATGATAACGGGTTCTACTACGTCATCGATGTAAAGACTCACAGGCTCAGCACGAAATTCAGTATGCCAAACCTTATCTCTGTAGAACGTTTAGCCCGATTCTATAGGGATGACAAGAATGTCTTTGCTATCCTGATGGTTGCCTATGAAGTACAAGGGACTCGCGTAGATGTCGAGAGAGTTACTTTTGTGCCGATCGAATTCTTGGGATGGAACTGCCTGACGATTGGGGCTTTGGGATGGGGACAGATCCAGATTGCCAACTCAAACCTAATTACGGTTAATCCCAGATATTCTCGAAAGCAGTGGATGCTAGAACTGTGTGACGCTTTAGCAGATTTTTATCCACGCGAGATCGGCAAGATTGAAGAGCGGATGACCTATTTCACTCAAGTTAGGCAATTTTGGTTTAGTCGGAGTGATTGATTTTAGGCATTGCTGAGAGTAGCGACAGCCAGCTAATACTGCGTTGGTGCGGACGGTACACAGGTTGTCGGTGGGTGTTCGAGGTTATCTACCGCCGCACAACTTCACCGTTAGCCCTCTCCGCACCCCAGCAAGATGATATCAGCTTCTTCCCTCGATTGGCACAGGAATGATATAAAAAAGAAACGATGGCGATGAAGCTCGCCGAAACCGCCTAGCGTTTGAGCATTATCACAACGTATTTGGCTGATGGCTCCTACTTTTCCGACTTGTAGCGGAAGGGTAGGGCTATGTCTGTATGGGCTGAAGCAAATCCGTCGCTACAAGTCACGTTGATCCACCGACTCAACTACAACGTGGCGATATGTTAGAGAGCATTATCTGGATTTTATTGATGGGCTTTTTCGTTGGGCAAATTGCTCGATGAATTCGAGTGCCTGCGCTGGTGGGTATGGTTTTGGTCGGAATTGTGCTTGAACCCTATATGGGCAATGCGATCGCACCAGAGGTTTTGGCAGCAGCAGATTCGCTACGAGTAATCGCCGTCATAGTGATTTTGATGAAGGCTGGGTTAGGGCTGGATCGGGAAAAGCTGGCTCAGCAAGGTACTGTAGCATTGCGATTAGGCTTTTTACCGGCGGCTGGTGAAGCAACCGCAATAGCGATCGCTTCGATGTGGCTGCTCCAGTTTGACTTTGCTACGGGGCTACTTCTGGGTTACATCATTAGCGCGGAATCTCCCGCCGTCATCGTGCCGGGTATGTTGCGCTTAAAAAGTCTGGGATGGGGGGTGAAAAAAGGGATTCCTGATGCCATCTTAACCGGAAGTGCGCTGTCCGATGTCTTGCTACTGCTAGTCTTTAGTTTGCTGTTGGCGTTTCTGTCTCAAAGTGCCGCAGCCGGAATAAGCTTGCCGGGAGGGTTAACGCTGAGTCCAGTGCAATTGCTGCCGTTTCAAATCATTTTGCAAATCGGGTTAGGGGTCTTGCTGGGATGGCTTGCGGCTCGTCTGCTAGTTTCACTATTGGCAAAGCCAAATTGGACGCAAAATGCGGTGCAGGATGCGTTGGTTGCCGCCAGTGTTGCCCTGTTGCTGGTAGTCCTAGCAGAAGATTTTCCCGTGTTCTCTGGTTATTTAGCCGTCATGGCAGCTGGCTTTTTCCTAATTGAGATGGATGCTCCATTAGCGCGACGACTACGCGGCGGCTTTGATAGTTTGTGGGTCATTGCTGAGATCATCCTCTTTGTGCTGTTAGGAGCCAGTATTCAGCTTAATGTGCTATGTAATACATTGCTGATTGGCTTAGTCGTATTAGCCATGGGCACGTTGATTGGGCGTTCTCTGGGCTGGTATCATCAACCTTGGGAAGTAACTGGACATGGAAAGAGCGGCTATTTTTGCTCCCTGGGAATTCCGCTAGGGCAACTGTGCAGGCAGCGATCGGTGCTATTCCTTTAGCCCAAGGCATAGAAGGGGGCGAAACTATTCTTGCTTTAGCAGCCCTCTCAATTCTGGTAACGGCACTCCTGGGAGCCTGGGCAATTCCTACCTTTGCACCCAAGCTGCTACAGCGGGGTAAGGTTGACCCGACGAAGGTTTCGGTGTTTCGCCGGATTGTCTTGCTAGCGGCGGTCGATACGTCTCCCCTGGCGACCCAGGTGCTGACCAAAGCAGCGGAGTTGGCTCGTCGTAGTGATGCCGAAGTGGTCGTGCTTCATGTCATTCGGATGGATGACCCTCAAGGGGTTGGGCGACTCCGCCATGAGGCAAAACGAATCCTGGCAGATATTCGGTATCGCGTTGTTACTGCCAGTGGTCTGGTGCCGGAAGAGATTGTTCGCACAGCTCAGGATTATGGCGTGGCGGAAATTGTGATCGGCAAACGCGGTCATCGTCCTCTTGAGGAAGTATTGGTGGACTCAGTGTCTTAAGCCGTGCTAGAAAGTAGTGCTATGCTCGTTCTGGTTGTGGAAGCCGAGTTAGCATCACCCCCGATTCGTTAGCAACCCATTTGCAAAAAACTAGAGTAATTCATCATGCTCAAACAGCCTGTAGTACGAACGGTGATGGCAATTTCATTAGGCGCGATCGCAGGTGCCCTATGCCGTTACTACCTGGGAATGGAGATCGGACATCTGCTGGGTACCGCCATGCCCTATGGCACTTTAGTTGTAAACATTACTGGATGCTTTTTCATGGGGCTTTTAGCCACGCTCTCATTGGGGCAGGTAATTAGCATTCATCCCGATCTGCGGTTATTGCTTTTGACCGGATTTTTAGGGTCATACACCACGTTTTCGAGTTATGAACTCGATAGCGCCAAACTTCTATCTCAAAGGGATTTACAAGCAGACTTAATTTACTGGACGGGAAGCGTGTTGTTGGGGAGCATCAGTTTGCAACTGGGTATTACTCTTGCAGAGTGGGTGCTCAAAAAACTTGATCGGGATTGGTCAAACTGATGGACAGTTTTCTACCGCTATGGATCGCATTAGGCGCAATTCCTGGAGCACTGAGCCGTTATTATCTGACCCTCACTTGTGCCCAAAGGTTTGACGAAGATTTTCCCTTTGGCACTTTATTGATTAATTTTTCTGGTGCTTTCGGCATAGGGTTCTTGGCAACGGTATTTCAAGAAATGAGTGCTGCTCAATGGCTAAACGGGTTAATCATAGTTGGTTTTTTGGGTGCTTACACCACCTTTTCAACCTATGTGCTAGATTTCTCAAACCTTTTGAAGCTGGGTAACATTAAACGGGCACTGCTCTATGGGTTGGGCAGCCCGATTGGGGGATTTTTAGCTGTTGAAATGGGGATTGCCCTAGCCCAGCACCTCTAGCTTTTGCAGGAGAACACATGAGCAATGCAGAACAGTTGACTATTTACGTAACTGAGGGCGATCGCGCCCAAGGCAAACTGCTATACCGTGCTCTGATGGAGGCGGCACGACAATCGAGTATCGCTGGTATGACCGTAGCTCGGGCGGCAGTGGGTTATGGTCAGCGCCATCGCTACATCAGCGTGGACTGGATGCCAGAATTGGCGATGCAAATGATTGTGGTGTTGACGGTGGTTGATCGACCGGAAGCGATCGCCCGGTATATTCCCCACATTCAAAACCTGGTGCAGGATGGGCTGGCCTTCACGGAGCGGGTGACTGTTGTACACCATACGCCAGTCGTTAATGACCAGCCCGATTTCTCGCTGCATTTAGCTGACCCTTTACCCGATTTAGAAGACACCATGACAGACTACGAACGATTAACCATTTACGTGGGTGAGTCAGACCAATGGCGAGATAAACCCGTGCATCTCGCCCTGGTAGAAGAAGCGCGTCGCCAGGGGTTGATTGGCGCAACGGTGCTACGGGGTATGACTGGATACGGCAAACATAACCAGGAGCGGATTAAGTTTCTCGGCATTATCGAGTTATCTTCAGATTTGCCGATGGTGGTGAGCTTGATTGATCGCACGGAAAAAATTGAGCAGTTTCTCCCCCTCGTTCAAGAGATGGTGGTGGGTGGCATTGTGGTGCGCGATCCGGTGCGAGTGGTTCACCATGCCCCTGTGAATCAGTCTAATTAGCCCAGTGGAAGAAGCGATGAGCGATAAAAAATCGGTGCTGTGGTTTGTCATTTTGGTGGGTGTCGTCAGCCTTTGTGCTGATGCCACCTATGAAGGAGCCCGCAGTATTACCGGAGCCTATCTTGGCAGCCTGGGCCGAGTGGCACCATTGTCGGTCTGGTCGCCGGATTTGGGGAGTTAATTGGGTATGGATTACGGATTACCATCGGGTTTTTGAGCGATCGCACCCGCCAATATTGGCGCATCACTACCCTGGGCTATGCCATCAACACTGCTGTCGTGCCTTTACTGGTACTTACGGGCACCTGGCAAGCGGCGGCGGGGCTGATGATTGCGGAGCGCACAGGTAAAGCCATTCGCACTCTACCCCGCGATGTTTTGCTGTCCCACGGGGCGATGCAGGTGGGTCGCGGCTTTGGCTTTGGGCTGCATGAAGCGATGGATCAAGTTGGGGCGGTAACGGGGCCGCTGATGGTTGCAACGATGCTGTCGTGGCAGTTGGGCTATCGAGGTGGCTTTGCCATCCTGGTCATCCCTGCCATCCTCGGATTGGTAGTACTTTTAGTCGTTCAGCGTATCTACCCAAACCCCAGAGACTTTGAACCTGTGACTGCTGACTTAGAGATAACCGGGCTACCCCGTTTGTTCTGGTTCTATTTAGGGGCGATCGCGCCTGGGATCGTGGTTCGTTGACGGTGATCTCTTGAGAGTGCTGGGCTATTCCCGAATTCTAAAATTATACGGAAACTTTCCGTATAACTCCTGGAAATCTGGATATTATCGAGAGAGCTTTGGTTAAATTGTGAAAAATCAGCATTTCAATAGAAACTTTCCGTATAACTCCCTGTAGTGGGGGTTTTATACGGAAACTTTCAGTATAATAAATTTTTAGACCTCTCGGGTATCGGTTATGGCAGATAGCTGAAGGCATTGGTAAGCATTTAGAGCTAAGTCAATGCCAGACGACAAGAATCAAGATTCTCGAACCCAAATTATGTTGGCTCTCAAATAGCAACTTAGGCTATTCGGCACAGTAGGCGTAGCTTTGATCATAAATTGGGATAAGCTCTTTCTCCTTGAACCTTCGGCATCTGTAACACCTTCACCAATAGTCAGGGAATCGACTGTATCACCCTTGCCATCGGTTTCATCACCCTCGCCATTAGTTTCTTCATCGCCTTCACCAGCGGTTGATAGACCAGCGCAATCAACCTGGCAATTTATCGGTAATGCTTCAACAGGAGAGAGCGTTTTTGTTGATAGCAGCAGTATCAAAAAGTCAGCCGATGTAATTGACTTTACTTATAGAATTGGAGGTGAGGTCTTGGTTGCACGGGCTGATTGCAGCGGCGATCGATGGTATGTCAATAAATATGACAGATGGTATTCTCCATCAAGTCAGGCAACCCAAGATATGCTGAGTTATGTTTGCAGGTGAACTTTATGAGTCGAATCCAACAATTTACAGCCATTATCGAGCGTGAAGGCGACGGATATGTCTCTTTATGCCCGCAATTAGACATTGCGAGTCAAGGCAATACGGTTGAGGAAGCCAGAAATAATCTGGTTGAAGCACTAGAGCTATTCTTTGAAGCTGCTGATCCGTCTGAAATTAGAAGTCGATTGCACAGTGAGGTATTTGTGACGAGTTTGGAGGTTATCGTTGGGTAGATCACGAGTTCTATCAGCCCAAGAAGTGTGTAAGATTCTCGAACAACACGGATTCGTCAAGGTGCGGCAACGTGGAAGCCATATCATCATGCAAAAGCGCAATGAGGATTCGACAATAACCGTTCCTGTACCAAATTATGCGGAGATACGTACTGGTACTTTACAATCAATTATTCGGCAAGCAGGGTTGCCTCGCTCTTTATTCGAGATCCCTTAACAGCGCGAGGTCTAACAACCGTGTTGCAGCGGACGTTATCAAGCTCTTGGTTGGGATACAGAAGTAATCCGTCGCCGCTGAACACGACCGTTAGCTAGCTCCGCAGCCAGAGCTTGCACTCGTTCTTCAGCGGGATCTGTCAGCCCGCAACCACCCAGAAGGTGGTCAGTGGAGGCCGTGGTTGGAGGGGGATCTGTGGTTGCGAAAGCACCCAGAAAATGGTTAGTGAGGGCCGTAGCGGGAGGC
>NZ_JBRAGO010000155.1:0-7212 GCF_052746595.1 Leptodesmis sp. | reverse complement strand
CGATCTTGGGAAGCCCGCACCGTATGCGTAGCATCGGTGTCGGGAGGATGTCACCGCTGACTGCCTAGCTTCGTTCTATCTTCTAGCAGTAGGCTATGGTAAAGACTGGTGAGTTGAGTCGATAGTCTAAACGGCTTGACTCTGCTAAGGTAAACCTTGTCCAAGTCCAGAATTAGAGTTTTCTTGGTTTGAAGCCTGTTCAGTAAAGGAATTATTCCAGTGAGTCCAGAAGCCTTACTCCAAACTGCTGCTGCTATTGCCGAATCAGAGACCGGGGTATCCTCTGTGTTTACCTCGGAGGAATTTGACGAATACGTGATGAAGACCTACGCTCGCTATCCGATTACCTTAGAGCGAGGGGCAGGCTGTCGGGTTTGGGATACAGAAGGACGGGAATATTTGGACTTTGTGGCGGGAATTGCCACCTGTACCTTGGGCCATGCTCATCCGCTGATGGTAGAGGCGGTGACCCAACAGATTCAAACCTTGCATCATGTCTCTAATCTTTACTACACCAGTGCTCAGGGTGAGTTAGCAAAGTGGTTAGTAAATCATTCCTGTGCCGATCGCGCCTTTTTCTGTAACTCCGGGGCAGAGGCCAACGAAGGAGCGATTAAACTAGCCCGCAAGTATGCCCACACCGTTTTAGGGATTGCCGATCCGGTGATTATTACCGCCCATGCCAGCTTTCACGGTCGAACATTAGCCACGATCACGGCAACCGGACAGCCCAAGTATCAAAAAGACTTCAGCCCACTGGTTCCCGGTTTTCATTACGTGCCCTATAACGACCTGGCCGCCTTGGAACAGGCGATCGCAGACATAGATAAAGACGAACGACGAGTTGCCGCGATTTTGCTGGAAACCTTGCAGGGAGAAGGAGGTGTGCGTCCGGGCGATCGAACCTACTTCCAGCAGATTCGGGAAATCTGTGATCAAAAGGGCATTCTGCTGATCTGTGATGAAGTGCAGGTGGGCATGGGCCGGACGGGTAAACTCTGGGGTTATGAGAACCTGGACATTGAACCCGATATCTTCACCTCTGCCAAGGGCTTAGGGGGTGGCATTCCGATTGGGGCTATGCTGTGTAAGGAGTTTTGCAACGTTTTTCAACCCGGAGATCACGCCAGCACCTTTGGGGGGAATCCCTTTGCCTGTGCTGTGGCGTTGGCTGTTTGCCAATTTATCGAACGAGAGAACTTGCTGGCAAATGTGCAGGAACGGGGCGAACAGTTAAGATCAGGTCTACAGGCGATCGCAGCCTGCTATCCCGATAAAGTAGCCGAAGTCCGGGGTTGGGGGTTGATCAACGGTCTGGAAATTAAACCAGATCTGGAATTAACTTCGGCTCAAGTGGTTCAATCTGCGATCGATCAGGGCGTTTTACTGGTTCCGGCAGGCCCCAAAGTCGTTCGCTTTGTGCCGCCCCTGATTGTGAATGCCGCAGAAGTGGATCAGGCAATTCAGGCAGTGGATCAAGCTTTTGCTTCCCTATAAATTACTTCCGGGATAGTTTGCATCATCAAAGTCTGTGCTGGCTTTGATGGTTTTTTGCATTTTTGGTAACTCCCTATACCCTCATCCCACCCTCCCATCATTTGGATTTTTCCATAACACCAAATTGGTAGCTCACAAGGTGCCCAAGTCTGGTAGATTTGGCAGAGTATCCGCAAGCACGATTTGGCAACATGAAAGTCCTAGTTATTGGTGGTGATGGCTACTGCGGTTGGGCAACTGCACTCTACTTGTCCAACCGAGGGCATGAGGTAGGAATTTTGGACAGTTTGGTGCGTCGGCACTGGGACAATGAGTTGTGTGTTGAGACATTGACGCCGATTGCACCCATCCAATATCGACTCAAGCGCTGGCAGGAACTCACAGGAAAGGTCATTGATCTGTTTATTGGTGACATCACCAACTACGAATTTCTCAGCAAAGCGCTGCGGCAGTTTGAACCTGATGCCATTGTGCATTTTGGTGAGCAGCGATCGGCTCCTTTCTCGATGATCGATCGAGAACACGCCGTCATGACCCAGGTAAATAACGTGGTCGGGACGTTGAATCTGCTCTATGCCATGAAGGAAGATTTCCCCGATTGCCACCTCGTCAAGCTGGGCACGATGGGTGAGTACGGAACTCCCAATATCGACATTGAAGAAGGCTACATCACGATCGAGCACAATGGCCGCAAAGATACCCTGCCCTATCCCAAGCAACCGGGTAGTATGTATCACCTGAGCAAAGTCCACGATTCTCACAATATCCATTTTGCCTGCCGCATTTGGGGCCTGCGGGCCACTGACCTGAACCAGGGCGTGGTTTACGGGGTGCTGACCGAAGAAACCGGGATGGATGAACTGCTGATTAACCGCCTGGACTATGACGGTGTGTTTGGTACAGCCCTCAATCGCTTCTGCATCCAGGCCGCTGTCGGACATCCCCTCACCGTTTATGGCAAAGGCGGACAAACTCGTGGCTTCCTCGATATTCGGGACACCGTTCGCTGTATTGAAATTGCCTGTGAAAATCCAGCTAATCCAGGAGAATTCCGTGTCTTCAACCAGTTCACCGAAATGTTTAGCGTCGGCGACTTGGCGAACATGGTGCAGAAAGCGGGTTCTGCTCTGGGCCTGAAAGTCGAAGTGAACAATCTGGATAATCCCCGGATTGAGAAAGAAGAACACTACTTCAACGCCAAAAACACTAATCTTCTCGATTTAGGGCTGCAACCCCACTATCTGTCCGATTCCTTGCTGGATTCTCTGCTGAACTTCGCGATCAAATATAAGCATCGGGTAGATGAAGCTCAGATTCTGCCTAAGGTGAAGTGGCATCGGTAGGTGAAGGGGGTTAGGGATTAGGAATTAGGAATTAGGGGTTAGTTTTTGCTTGAGGGCAGTGATCAGACCATTTAGCATTTTGCCGACTTGGTTGTATTCACTTAGTAACTCCCAATATTTGTCATGCGTTACATAATGCAAATCTTTAGCTAGCAGCAGAAGATAAACCAAGTCCAGCTAGAGAACTGGAGTTTTCCTATCAGAGAAACTACGCTTCTGGACTTGGACAAAGTTCCTTGGGTTTCCTCAATCGAACCTTTCGCAATTATGAGAAAGCGAATGTACTCTTTTGTAGTTCCCTGCCCTTTTCCCTTAGCAATGTTCGTTGGGATTGACAAGGATACCAGACAAAGTTGATCTACCAGGCGATAGCTCTCTTCTGGCGGAAATTTCTTTGTCAATGTATACAGTTCAAGTACTAAATTTTATGAGAGGTTCTCCACGCTTTAAGGTTTTGCGAACTATCCAGTTCACCTTTTCCCGTTGGTATTTCATCCACCCAAACCCTTTACCCTTCAACAAATCAACTCAGTATTTCCATCTTCCAACCCTAACCTTCAATTCCTGATTCCTAGTTCCTCCCCATGCGAATTGCTCTATTTACCGAAACCTTCCTGCCCAAAGTTGATGGCATTGTTACCCGTTTGAAACATACCGTTGATCATCTACAACGGCTGGGTGATCAGGTACTGGTCATTTCGCCGGAGGGTGGCCTGACGGAGTATAAGGGAGCAAAGATTTTTGGCGTATCCGGGTTCCCGTTGCCGTTGTATCCAGAATTGAAGCTAGCGTTACCTCGTCCGGCGATCGGGGAAACCCTGCGCCTCTTCCAACCAGATCTCATTCATGTGGTAAATCCGGCGGTTCTGGGATTGGCAGGTCTATATTACGCCAAGACAATGGACATTCCACTGATTGCCTCTTATCACACTCACTTACCCGAATATCTGCAACACTATGGTATGGGAATGCTGGAAGGGTTGCTGTGGGAACTGTTGAAGGCCGGTCATAATCAGGCGCAATTAAATCTCTGTACGTCTACGGCGATGATGCAGGCATTGACGGAACACGGCATTGAGCGAGTGGATTTATGGCAGCGGGGTGTGGATACGGAACTGTTTCAGCCGCACTTAGCCAGTTGGGAAATGCGATCGCGCCTCAGCCAAGGTCATCCCGATAACCCGTTACTTCTCTATGTCGGTCGCCTGTCTGCGGAGAAGGAAATCGATCGCATTAAACCTGTAATGGAAGCCATTCCGGGGGCAAGGCTGGCGCTGGTTGGAGATGGGCCATATCGACAGGCACTGGAAAAACACTTTGAAGGGACACCCACCCATTTTGTTGGCTATCTACAGGGATTAGAACTGGGAGCCGCCTTTGCCTCAGCCGACGCATTCATCTTCCCATCCCGTACCGAAACTCTGGGATTAGTCCTGCTGGAAGCGATGGCGGCAGGGTGTCCGGTGGTGGCAGCCCGCTCCGGAGGAATTCCCGACATTGTGGAAGATGGGGTGAACGGATTCCTGTTTGATCCCAATGATGAGAATGGCGCGATTGCAGCTACCCAACGCTTATTTGCAAATCCTCAAGAACGGGACAATCTGCGTCACAATGCCCGTCGAGAAGCAGAACGCTGGGGTTGGTCTTCGGCTACCCAGCAGTTACAGAACTATTATCGGGCGATCGTCGGTTCCCAAACTCTCTCTTCTGTTGCCTAATTCAACCCAAGTTTGAAACCAATTATCTGAGATTCAGGCTCAACCGTTAGCCGTCCTCTCTTCTGTTGCCTGATTCAACCCAAGCTTGAAACTGTATGGTTGATTGAGAATGTAACACCGCCTCAGGATGACGATCGCCCGTTCACTATACTTTAGCCTTTCTTTCAAAGACAATCCGATACACCGGATCGCCATAGGAGAGAACCAACCGTTCCCGTTCGGTTTGTACAGGGAGAGGATTGGTCGGTAGCCAGCCAGAGGATTGGGGCGTGAAGGATGGGTTTTCCAGGAAGCGATCGCGCATATCCACAGCCACCTCTTCCACATCCGATTGCATAAAAACGGTGCCACTGGGTACTAAGAATTCAGCGAGATCTGCCACCAGTTCCGGTTGCACGACTCGGCGTTTCTGGTGTCGCCGTTTGAACCAGGGGTCGGGAAATTGGATGGAGACAGTTCTTAGATGTCCTGGTGGTAAGGAATTCAACAAGGGCCGGAGAGAATTATTAGCATTGCAGAACAGATAATGCAAGTTGGTCAGGCCAAGCTCATTTCGCCATTCCTGAGCCTGTTTCACTAACGGTTCGCGAATTTCCAGTCCCAGAAAATTCCATTCTGGCTGGATCTGAGCCATTTGCAGCAGAAATTTCCCCCGACCACAACCGATATCCAGGTGCAGGGGGCGATTGCAATCCGCATAAATCTTGGCCCAATCGGGAGGCTCAATGGTAACCTGATACTTCTTACTCAGTGGGTTAACATGCTCTCGCACCCGAACTAGGGACACTGCACCACCTCTATTACCTACAACAGTTTGAAGGAATTGAAAAAGCGATCGACATCGCCAGCCAATGTTTTTTCCTGAGTCTGCGGAACTTGCACGGCAATCTGGTAAATCCGCTGCTTCACCAAATAGGCTCGATGCACAATTAAGGCTTTGTCTGGAGCTTCAATTTTGAAGGCGCGACCTGGATAATCGCCGAGTTTAATCGCCTGTTCACTCACAACCTTCATCCGATCGCCTCCTATCAAGCCACTGGCCATCGCTTCTAGCAGAACGGGAGCTGGTATATTTTCCACTCCTTTGGGCAGTTCCACATAGGAAACGATATAGTTAACCTTGCCGCTGTCCTGGGTGGAGATATAAAAATAAGTGTTGATGTCTCCAGCAGGAGTATTGAGGGTTTGCTTCCTTTGCGTGGGTTGTCCTGGCATTAACACCGAAAAGCCCCCATCACTTGAGGAGAAGGATTGCCATTGGGCCTGAGCGACCTGCATCGGTGATTGCCTTTGGCTAGATTGCGCCTGCCCCGGTTGCCCGATCGCAGCCCCACCCAGGACTACTCCGCAAAGCAAGAACGGCAGAAAAGTTTTGGCTGATAGGAAATTAATCTTCATGAATCTGTCTCTACTATGCTGGATTTCATTTGCATCTGACCTGCAACCCATACGATCGCGGCTCTTCTATACTCTGGCGCTATTTCAATGGCAAGAGTTTCCCGCTGGGGGTAAATTTGTCGCTTTCCTATCCTACACAGATAGAATCACGTTAGTCCCACTATCCTCCTATACGAGGACTCCCGAAGAACAGTTTGAATGCATTGAATCTATCCTGCTGCAGAACACAAGCCAGATTGCCACTCTGCTAGAAGCTCAACTCAAGAATGAACAGCTAATGGCGCAACTACAGGCTGCACAACAGAGAACTCAGGAACAGTTGGATGAGTTTACTCGTGACACTCGTGCCAGTATTGAGGATCTGGTTCAGTTTGGTATGGATACTTTTGAACTGGTAGCAGAAAACAGCACCGATATCCGGGGTTTGCAGATTGAGAATCGGCGGATTTTAAGGGAACTGCGCGATCGCCGCCGAGATGATCAGCGGTAGGGATTGGGGAGCGCGATCGCGGTAGAGTGAAAAGGATGAGTGTAAAGTGCCGCTTTGCCATCATCAGCGATCCTCACATTACGCTGCCCCGCACTGTTTGGGATCATCCCGGTCGGGTGCACCTGGTAGAGGTCAGTATTCCTGCACTGGAGACGGTGCTGGAACGATTGAGTGTACTTGACCTGGATTTTTTACTATTACCGGGGGATTTGACCCAACATGGAGAGCCGGAAAATCATGCCTGGTTAGCCAAACGACTGGCTCAGCTTCCCTACCCGGCGTATGTGATTCCTGGCAATCATGATGTCCCCTGCTTGGAAGCCAATGCTCAATCTATTGGCTTGGCGGACTTTCCCTACTTCTATCGTGCATTTGGCTATGAAAATCCGGAGCAGTTGTATTACACCTGCCTGTTGAAACCCGGACTGCGATTGATTGCTCTCAATTCCAATACCTTCACAGATGAGGGAAAGCAGATCGGCTGGCTGGACGATCGCCAACTGATCTGGCTGCAATCCGTTCTGGCCGAGTTTCCGACTGACCTGAAACTGGTGATGATTCACCACAACGTTGTGGAGCACCTGCCCGATCAGTCTCGTCATGTCATGGGACGGCGGTACATGCTAGGCAATGCGTCTGCCCTCGTCTCTCGGTTGCAAACAGCAGGTGTACACCTGGTCTTCACAGGACATCTGCACGCTCAAGATGTAGCCTGTTATCAGGGAGTCTATGACATTACAACCGGATCTTTAACTATTGAGGGGTT
>NZ_JBRAGO010000154.1:0-7340 GCF_052746595.1 Leptodesmis sp. | reverse complement strand
GCTTGAATTTGCTGAGAATTCGCGATACTTGCTGTCAGGAGATCTGAAAAAACAACAGCTATCCAGCCCCTCAAATACTTTTCCAGGGTTAACATAAATCATGATATAGCTATATAATCATAAATATAATAGCTGAGCATCTGAAAGTGGTGATGTTTTTTAACTTCTTTCGCGATCGCTTTAATTGCAATTTTTATTACCTATTAAAGCCAGAAAGAAATTGTTAAAACTTTCTTTGTCATTGTTATGGCAATTAGTCCGCTCGCAAGTTTTGCCTGGACACCCTGGCCGATGTAGATTCTGATTCTGATTGTGAGTTTGGGGGCAATGCGCTATTTTTGTGATTGGCATTCCTATCACAATGCTGCAAACGACGTTGAATAATCGCTTTCATCAATCAGTTGATTGACCTGAAAACAAGCAGTCGATTTTTAACTTTATTTAGGAATTGATGCTATGAAAAGAATCCTGGTTTTAGGCGGTGGCATGGGTGGTGTAGAAGCTACGATCGCCTTAACCCAAAAGCTCAAGGGCGATTATCAAATTGACCTGATCTCCAACCGTGACTTCCTGTACATCTATCCTGCATCTATCTGGCTAACTGTGGGTAAACGCACACTGGAAGACCTCTCGGTGCCTTTGCCACAACTGGCTGAGATTCATGGTTTCAATTTCCTACAAGAAGAGGTCAAGGAAGTCAGGGCTAAAGATCAGTTGGTTCTCACTACGTCCCAAGAGCATTCCTATGACTACTTAATCATTGCTCTGGGAGGTTCCAAACTGAAGCCAAAAGGCATCGAGCATACCCTGTCCATTTGCGGTTCACCATCGGATGGAATGCAAATTCAAGAGCGGTTCCTGAAGCTAGTCGAGCAGGGAGAAGGAAAGGTTGCCTGTGGGTTTAGCGGCAATCCCCAGGATGCAACCGCTGTGCGGGGTGGACCTGTGTTTGAAGTCTT
The DNA here is from genome assembly GCF_052746595.1 of Leptodesmis sp. NCBI lineage: Bacteria > Bacillati > Cyanobacteriota > Cyanophyceae > Leptolyngbyales > Leptolyngbyaceae > Leptodesmis > Leptodesmis sp. The sequence continues at coordinate 6,381 of NZ_JBRAGO010000154.1, read as the reverse complement.
GTTTAATTTCGATACCTATTTGCGGGACAAGGGACTGCGCGATCGCTTTGAACTTACTTTCTTTAGTCCTTCTGATGCCCCTGGTAAGCGGCTCGGAGCAGGGGGATTGTCACAATTACAACAACTGTTTCAAGAGCGCGGTATTACCACGGTAACTGGTAAGAAAATCAAGGAATTTACCAGCAGTAACGTGACCTTTGAAGACGATACTCAAGTCATAACCGATCTCACTGTTTTTACCCCAGGAATGATAGGCACACCGATCTTAAAGCAATCTGACTTACCCTTGACCGCCGCAGGGTTTGTCACCGTCAGCGATACTGCACAGGTGAACGGATTTGAAAATTGCTATGCGATCGGCGACAGTTCCTATTTTGAAGGCCCTGATTGGCGAGCACGACAGGGACATTTAGCCGAAGTGATGGCACGCACAGCGGCGGAAAATATTGCGCAGCAAGAGCGTGGAGAAGCGGCAACTGCCAGCTTCCGCGAAGAAATTAATTTGCTGTGCATTATGGATACAGGCAAAGAAGGCGTATTTGTCTACCGCGATGAGAACCGTGAGATGGCACCTAGAGGAGCCTGGGCACACTGGGCAAAACTGGCATGGGAAAAATATTACAAATTGAATAAATTGGGAAAAGTTCCTCGACTGTTGTGAGTCGTCCCATGAATAGATTATTCCTGCGCAGATGGCATCAACAGTTGTTGACCAAGACTTCATTCCCGGACACGCATAGTCTATGGCAAAACTTGAAAATCTCACCCGTGGTACGACGGTTAGAGGCATTCTGCCAAACCAGAATGTGACAATCATTGATGCGAAGTGGCACGGCGCCAATGTAGTTGAGCTGACCTATAAAGATGCGAACGGTCAGCCCCACACTGAAATCCTGTTTCGCGATCGCGAGCCAACCTTGGAAATTGTCACCGAAGGACACCCCTGGAGCTTCGATGGGGACGGTGCGTTGCTGCGGTTGGTTTCCGAAGCCCATCGCATTCGGCTGGCTCACTTATTTGATCCGCTGCTAGCGGTGCATACCTCGTTGGTGGAACCCCTGCCCCACCAGATCACGGCGGTTTACAGCGAGATGCTGACCCGTCAACCGCTGCGGTTCCTCCTGGCGGATGACCCGGGAGCCGGAAAAACCATCATGGCGGGACTGTTTATCCGTGAATTGCTGATTCGGGCAGACTTACAACGGTGCCTGATCGTTTGCCCTGGCAGTCTGGCTGTGCAGTGGCAGGATGAGCTGTTTCAAAAATTTCATCTGCCCTTTGAGATTCTGACCAATGACCGGATCGAAGCGGCTCGTACCGGGAACGCCTTCGCCGAAATGCCGCTGCTTATTGCACGGTTGGACAAGCTCAGTCGCAATGAAGACCTGCAGGCCAAGCTAGGGCAAACCGATTGGGATCTGGTGGTGGTAGATGAGGCTCACAAGATGTCTGCCTCATTTTTTGGCGGTGAAATTAAGGAAACCAAACGCTACAAGCTGGGTAAGCTCCTGTCTACCTTGACCCGTCATTTCCTGCTGATGACGGCTACTCCCCACAACGGAAAAGAGGAAGACTTTCAGCTTTTCCTGGCGCTGCTCGATGGCGATCGCTTTGAGGGTCGGTTCCGAGACGGAGTGCATGTCTGCGATACGTCGGATATCATGCGTCGCCTGGCCAAGGAAGATTTGCTGAAGTTTGATGGCAAACCGCTCTTCCCTGAACGTCGGGCGCACACGGTCAAGTATGTCCTGTCTGATCTGGAGGCTGATCTTTACAAGCAAGTTACCGATTATGTCAGGGAAGAATTTAACCGAGCCGAAGCCTTAGCCAATGATAGCCGTAAAGGAACAGTCGGCTTTGCATTAACCATCTTGCAACGTCGCCTGGCCTCTTCTCCAGAAGCCATCTACCAGTCCCTGCGGCGACGGCGGGAGCGGTTACAGAAACGGCTCCGAGAGGAAGAACTTTTGAAACGAGGGCTATTAGCGGAGATCGACTTTGGCCCCACCATTGACCCGGATGATTGGGACGATGATTTCGAGGATTCCTCTAGTGATGAGCGCGAGGCTAGAGAAGAAGAGGTGGTTGACCAGGCCACAGCCGCTCGCACGATCGCCGAACTAAAAGCTGAGATTCACCAACTCGGTGAACTCGAAAATCTAGCCTTACGGGTTCGACGCAGTGGCAAGGATCGCAAGTGGGACGAGTTGTCGCGGGTGATTCAAGCAGTTCTTGCACCACAAAGGCACAAAGGACACGAAGAAAACCCTTTGTGGTCTTTGTGTCTTCGTGGTTTGTCTCCCAAACTGGTGATCTTTACTGAACATCGGGACACCCTGAACTATCTGGTGAATCAAATTACAACCCTGATCGGACGACCGAAGGCAGTCGTTACGATCCACGGTGGTATGGGACGGGAAGAGCGCAAGAAGGCAGAGGAAGCCTTTAAGCAAGATGTGGCTGTGCAAGTGTTAATCGCCACGGATGCCGCCGGGGAAGGGATTAATCTGCAACGGGCACATTTGATGGTGAACTACGATCTGCCCTGGAACCCAAATCGACTGGAGCAGCGGTTTGGACGGATTCACCGGATTGGTCAGACTGAAGTCTGCCACCTGTGGAATCTGGTGGCGGAGGAAACCCGCGAGGGGGATGTGTATCTCTCGCTGCTGAAGAAGCTAGAGATTGAGCAAAAGGCGCTCGGCGGCAAGGTTTTTGATGTGTTGGGCAAAGCGATCGCCGGTAAGGAACTGCGAGAACTCCTGATTGAAGCCATCCGCTATGGCGATCGCCCCGAAGTCAAAGCCAAGCTCGACCAGGTTGTGAGCGATCGCCTCGACCAGCGCCGTCTACAGGAGCTATTAGAGGAACGAGCTCTCGCACGAGACTCAATGGACGCCACCAAAGTCCAGCAAATTCGTGAAGAGATGGAACGGGCCGAAGCTCGCAAGCTCCAGCCTCATTTCATCGCCGCCTTTTTTCTAGAAGCATTCCAACGATTAGGCGGCACCATTCGACAGCGGGAACCCAAGCGCTATGAAATCACTCATGTTCCAGCGGTGATTCGTAATCGCGTTCGCGAAGCGTCCCTGGAAGGGAGTCGCCTCATTGGAGCGGGGGACACCATCTTAAAACGGTATGAGCGGATCTGTTTTGAAAAGGAACTCATCAGTGTTCCTGGAAAACCTTTAGCTGATTTTGTCTGTCCGGGGCATCCACTGCTAGATGCCGTCATTGACTTAACTCTAGAGCGTCATCGGGATCTACTCCGGCAGGGTGCCATTCTGGTAGACGAAAACGATCCGGGGGAAGAAGTCCGTACTTTGGTATATTTGGAGCATTCCATTCAGGATGCTCGCATCGAACGAGATGGGCGGCGGCGGGTCGTCTCGCATCGGATGCAGTATGTGGAGATGTGGGAACCACAAAGGCACGAAGGGCACGAAGAGGTGAAAGTTAAAAATGGGGGGTATGCGCCTTACCTGGACTATCGACCCTTGACTCCAAACGAACAGGCTCTCCTCGCTGATCCTTTGCGTTCTTTGTGCCTTCGTGGTTCAAATCTAGAAGCTCAAGCCACCACCTACGCCATCACCCACCTCGTCTCTCAACACCTTCAGGAGGTACGGGAACGAAAGGAAGAGCTGATTGAAAAGACAGTTTGGGCAGTGAAGGATCGACTGACGAAGGAAATTAACTATTGGGATCAACGGGCAGCGGATCTGCGCTTGCAGGAGCAAGCAGGCAAGCCGAATGCCAAGCTTAATTCTACCAAAGCCCAACAACGAGCGGATGAGTTAGCCGATCGCCTCCAGAAACGCCTTGCGGAGCTAGAGCAGGAACGGCAGCTATCGCCATTGCCGCCGGTGGTTGTCGGTGGGGCGCTGGTGGTGCCGATCGGTCTATTACAACGGCTCCAAGGAAAACGGGAATCGGCGACTAGTACCTTTGCCAAAGAAACAAAGCGGGTTGAGCTAGCCGCCATGGATGCCGTGATGGCCGCAGAACGGGCGTTGGGGTATGAACCACGGGATGTCAGTGATCAGAAGTGTGGTTATGATATTGAATCGGTGGTGCCGGGGACTGGGCAGTTACGATTTATCGAGGTGAAGGGCAGGATAGAGGGGGCTGAAACAGTGACAGTCACCAAAAACGAAATTCTGACGGCGCTCAATAAACCAGACAATTTTATCTTGGCGTTGGTGCAGGTTCCGGCGGATCAGAATTTCCCAGAGGGGGATGCCTTCAAGGTGAAGACGACTTCTGGGGTTTATGCTGTACCGGGGGAGGGTTGTGTGGTGCGGTATGTCCGTGAACCGTTTCAGCGAGAGCCAGATTTTGGGGCGAGTAGCGTTAATTATGGGTGGCGGGAGTTGTGGGAGCGAGGAAATGAACCACAAAGGCACAAAGGACACTAAGAACTTTGTGAACTTTGTGTCTTCGTGGTTCGCTTTATTGAAAGCACAAAGGCACGAAGGACATGAAGGATGAGTCGAGAGGAGGCAAATCGGTTATCGAATGTGATTATTGGGTCGGCGATCGCGGTGCATCGGGAGTTGGGGCCAGGGTTATTGGAGTCTGCCTATGAGGCCTGTCTGAAGTATGAGTTAGCCCAGCAAGGGTTGCGAGTGGAGAGTCAGGTGCCACAGCCTGTGATCTATAAGGGCATTCATCTGGATTGTGGTTATCGTTTAGATCTATTGGTTGAGGATTTAGTCATTATTGAACTCAAAACCGTCGAAAGCCTACAACCCATTCACGATGCCCAACTACTCACCTACCTGAAACTGAAACAACGCTGGCTCGGCCTCCTGATCAACTTCAACGTTCCCATCCTCAAAAACGGTATCAAACGCCTCGTCAACCATTAACCTTCGTGCCCTTTGTGTCTTTGTGGTTTGTATGAAAAAAAAGCTCATCGAAGTTGCCCTGCCTCTGGAAGCCATCAATATGGAATCGGCTCGTGAAAAGTCGATCCGTCATGGGCATCCCTCCACGCTGCATTTGTGGTGGGCACGGCGACCGTTAGCGACGTGTCGGGCAGTATTATGGGCTTCGCTGGTGGATGATCCCTCAAGCTGGCCAGACAAGTTTCCCACGGAAGAAGATCAAAACCGCGAACGGCAACGGCTGTTTGATATTTTGGGGCGGATCACGATTGAGACGGACAAGAAGGGAAACCAAAAGCAGGTCGTTCGGGGGCTGGTGTCTTGGGATGATGTGAATGACCCGAAGTCTGGCGTTTTGGAAGCAGCCCAGCAAGAGATTGCGCGGTGTTTGGCATGGGACAGGGGCGAAGAGCCGCCGACCCAACCAGATGCTGTGCGGGAGTACATTGCGAAGTATGCGCCACCTGCCTATGACCCATTTGCCGGAGGCGGATCAATTCCCTTGGAGGCGCAGCGGTTGGGGTTGGAGGCTCATGCGAGTGATTTGAATCCGGTGGCGGTGCTGATCAATAAGGCGCTAATTGAGATTCCGCCGAGGTTTAAGGATCAGGCTCCGGTGAACCCAGACGATCGGGCTAAGAAGAATATGTCGTCCTGGCGGGGGGCGCAGGGGTTGGCGGCGGATGTGCGGTTTTATGGGGCGTGGATGCGGGATGAGGCATTCAAGCAGATTGGGTATTTATATCCGAAGGTACAAATTAACCACGAAGGCACAAAGGACACGAAGGAAGCGACGGTGATTGCGTGGTTGTGGGCGCGGACGGTGAAATGTCCCAACCCGGCTTGTGGGTGTCAGATGCCGTTGGCAAGTAAATTTTCGCTTTCGACGAAGAAGGGGAAGGAGGCTTGGGTAGAGCCAATAGTTGAGAAACACGAAGACACGAAGGACACAAAGGAAGATCTTCGTGATCTTGGTGCCTTTGTGGTTCCAAAAATCCGGTTTGTGGTCAAGTCGGGGGAGGGGAAGGCACCGGAGGGAACGGTAGAACGCAAGGGGGCACGCTGTCTTGCCTGCGGAACGCCTGTACCGTTGGAGTATGTGCGGAGTGAGGGCAGAGCCGGACGCATGGGGCAGCAGTTGATGGCCATAGTTGCTGAGGGGCAAAACGGACGGGTTTATCTCGCGCCAACGGCAGAACAGGAAGCCATTGCTAATTCTGCTCAACCGGAATGGAAACCAGAGACAGATTTACCCAAAGAAGCGTTAGGGTTCCGCGTCCAGAATTACGGCATGACCAAACACGCCGATCTCTTCACACCGCGCCAGCTTGTAGCTCTCACCACCTTCAGCGATTTGGTAGGGAAAGCACGGGAAAAGGCCACTCAGGATGCTGTAGCGGCAGGACTACCCGATGACGATGTGCCGTTGAATGATGGCGGAACGGGGGCAAGGGCTTATGGAGAGGCGATCGCTACTTATTTGGCGTTTGCG
>NZ_JBRAGO010000153.1:0-7354 GCF_052746595.1 Leptodesmis sp. | reverse complement strand
TTTAGAGGGTGTTTGAAAATACCTGGCGGTTAAAACCGCGACTACACTCACCAAGTCTACCGACGCAGACTCAATCAAATCAAGGTTCTCAGTAATCTGCGTCGGCAGGTTTTCTCCGGTAGCCGCAACTTCAGTCGCCAGGGTGACTTTTTCCTCTCAGCTCTTAACTCTCCTAGCGTCCAATGCCTACATAACGGAAGCCTGCTTGCTCCACGATCTCTTGATCTAAGAAGTTGCGTCCATCGATAATGACGGGGCTGTGCATCAGCTTCGCGAGACGGACAAAATCAAGGGTGCGGAATTCCTGCCAGTCAGTGACTAAAATCAGCGCATCACAGCCATCTGCAAGCCGCTCTGAGTCAGTTTCCACCAAGACATCAGAGATGCCATGACGCATTCCGCTTTGGGAGATGATCGGATCGTAGGCTTTCACCTTGGTTCCCAGCCGGGTCAACTGCTCAATGATGTTCAGGGCGGGTGCATCCCGCAGGTCATCCGTATCGGGCTTAAAGGTCAGTCCTAACAAACCAACGGTTTTACCCTTGAGGATTTTGAGAACCTGTTGCAGTTTTTCTACCACAATCAAGCGCTGACGCTGGTTGACACTCACGACAGACTTTAATAGTTGTGCTTCATACCCATAGTCATCTGCGGTATGAATCAGGGCAGACACATCTTTGGGGAAGCAGGAGCCACCCCAACCGATTCCGGCTTGCAAAAACTTGCTACCAATGCGGGAATCTAACCCGATGCCCCTGGCGACTTCCACTACATTGGCACCAACGCGATCGCAGATATTCGCCACTTCATTGATAAAGCTAATCTTGGTGGCCAGGAACGCATTAGCCGCATACTTGATCATTTCTGCCGAACTGAGATCTGTAGTGACGACAGGCACTGGGGGAAGAGTGGGATCCTCGCCAAACTGCCGATTTACAATGGGAGCATATAGTTCCTGCATCAGGGCGATCGCCTGGGGACTACTGCCGCCTAAGACAATGCGATCGGGGTTGAAGGTGTCATACACGGCAGAGCCTTCCCGCAAGAACTCCGGATTGCTGATGACATCAAATTTGGGTTCTTTCGCCAGGGCGATCGCAGTTTCTACCACGGCGTTACCACCGCCTCCCACCACCATTGGGGCTTCTACGGTAGCTTGTCGTTCTGCATAGCCATCCAGTACCAGCATTCTCACCCAGTCACCGGAGCCGATCGGTACGGTGGACTTATTGACAATCACTTTATATTCCTCGTTTAGATGAGCACCAATACCTCGCGCAACAGCTTCCACATAGCGAGTATCACTTTGTCCGTTGGGTAGGGCTGGAGTACCGACCGCAATAAAGAGAATCTGGCCATGATGCACACCAGCTTGCAGATCCGTTGTGAATTCAATCGTGCCTGCCTGGATGCAGGATTGGAGAATTTCTGAAAGTCCTGACTCGAAGATCGGCGATTGTCCGGCCTTCATCAGTTTCACTTTCTCCTCGTTGTTATCCACACAAATCACATGATGGCCGACATGAGCCAGACATGCCCCAGTTACTAAACCAACATAGCCCGTACCAATCACACAGACACGCATGGCCTATCCTCAACAAAACACTAAAGGACACAATATAGGGTAGGTTACACGGAAGCGACTCGATCGCCACTGGGGGTAGTTCCAGGAATTCCCAACCGGGTGCGGAAATCTTCGATGGTGAGACGTAACCCTTCAGCCAACGGTACGATAGGCTGCCAATCCAGCAGTTTCTTAGCTCTAGTAATATCAGGACGGCGGCGACGGGGGTCATCTTGAGGCAGGGGTTCAAACCGCAAATCAACATCAGGATTAACCATTTCCTGAACGGTTTGAGCCAATTGCAGAATTGTATATTCGTCTGGATTGCCCAAATTAACCGGGCCACTATGAGCACCATTCATTAGCCGAATTAGACCATCAACCAGATCGGAGACATAACAGAAACTTCGGGTTTGAGAACCTGTTCCATAAACAGTCAGGGGAATACCCTTAAGAGCCTGCACGATGAAGTTGCTGATAACTCGTCCATCGTTTTCTAGCATGCGGGGGCCATAGGTGTTGAAGATGCGAGCCACTCGAATATCCACATCATTCTGGCGGTGGTAATCAAAGGCCAGGGTTTCCGCAACTCGTTTGCCCTCGTCGTAGCAGCTACGAATGCCGATCGAGTTCACATTTCCCCAATATTCTTCTGCCTGGGGATGAATTTCTGGATCCCCATATACCTCAGAGGTCGAAGCCAGCAGGAATCTAGCTTTTACCCGTTTCGCCAGACCCAACATGTGCAGGGTGCCTATGACGTTGGTTTTGATGGTTTTGACGGGGTTGTACTGGTAGTGAACGGGAGAAGCAGGGCAGGCCAGGTGATAGATTTGGTCAACTTCCAGGCGAATCGGTTCTGTGATGTCATGACGAATCAGTTCAAAGTAGGGGTGGCCTATCCATTTCATGACATTTTGCTTGCGGCCTGTATAAAAGTTATCCAGGCAAATCACTTCGTGGCCTTCAGTCATCAGGCGATCAATCAGGTGGGAACCAATAAAGCCCGCACCACCCGTCACTAAAATTCTCATAGGGTCAGGTTATCTCTAACGTGCATCAAATAGATTCTATAGTTGCTGTTGCAGCCACTCAGTCAATGGTTTTGGGCAGATGATTGCCACCCATGCAAAAAGCTTACCAGTCCCAAACTATAAAAATCCTAAACAGAGTAATTATTTCCGTAAATACCGATATCCCTGAATTTACGGAAGTTTTAAATCATTCTGAAGACAAGAATGGCTAATTAGCCGACGGGGGAACTGGATGACAGGGAAAGGGAGTGGGCATTAGGAGTCCAGTTTGAGTACGGCCATGAACGCTTCCTGGGGGACATCAACGGTGCCGATCGCCTTCATGCGTTTTTTACCTTTGGCCTGCTTCTGCAAGAGTTTCTTCTTCCGGCTGATATCCCCGCCATAACACTTCGCCAATACATCCTTACGCATTGCGGGGATATGTTCGCTGGCGATCACTTTTGCTCCGATCGCCGCTTGAATGGGAATCTTGAACTGATGACGGGGAATCAATTCTTTGAGTTTCTCAGTGAGGGCACGACCCACGTTGTAAGCCTTATCCCGATGGACGATGGTCGCCAAGGGATCAACCGGATCCCCATTAATTAGAATGTCCAGCTTCACCAGGGGATTTTCCCGATAGCCAATCAGGTGATATTCCATGCTGGCATAGCCTCGCGATCGGGACTTCATCTGATCAAAAAAGTCAGTTGCCACTTCGGCCAGGGGCAATTCGTAAATTAATGTGGTGCGCTCCGGTGTCAGGTATTTCATATCTTTGAAGACTCCCCGACGACCCTGGGCCAACTCCATGAGAGTACCGACATAAGCTTCGGGGGTGATGATGTCTACCTGAACATAGGGTTCCTCGATTTTTTCCCGGTACTGGGGATCGGGCAACTTGCTGGGATTGTCGATGTACAGCACCTCCCCCTTAATGGTTGTCACCCGGTAGACCACCGAAGGAGCCGTGGTGATTAAATCGAGGTTGTATTCTCGCTCTAAGCGCTCCTGAACAATTTCCATGTGCAGTAAACCGAGGAAGCCGCAGCGGAAGCCAAATCCCATAGCGCTGGAGGTTTCTGGTTCGTAATTGAGGGCAGCATCACTGAGCTTGAGTTTTTCCAGAGCTTCCCGCAGGTCTTCAAACTGGTCAGCATCGGTGGGAAACAGACCGCAAAAAACCATCGGTTTGGCTTCGACGTAACCGGGCAGGGGTGCCGGTGCCGGAGCGTTAGCCAGCGTAATCGTATCGCCTACACGGGCATCTTCCACGGCTTTAATGGCGGCTGCCAGATAACCCACCTCTCCGGCATGGAGCTCTTCCACCTGCACCTGATTGGGGGACAGTACGCCCAATTCATCAATTTCGTATTCCTTCTGGGAGGCCATCAGGCGGATGCGATCGCCCCGCTTCACCGTACCATCCATCACCCGGAAGTACACGATTACCCCCCGATACGGGTCGTAGTAGCTATCAAAAATCAGTGCCCGCAAGCGTTCCTTGACGGTATCTTGAGGCGGCGGAACGAGATGAACGATCGATTCCAGAATTTCTGGAATGCCAACCCCTTCTTTCGCTGAAGCCAGGATCGCCTGACTGCAATCCAGCCCCACTACATCTTCAATTTCTTTTTTGACGCGATCGGGTTCGGCTCCTGGTAGGTCAATTTTATTTAGAACAGGAATAATTTCCAGGTCATGCTCCAGCGCCAGGTACACATTCGCCAAAGTCTGAGCTTCCACGCCCTGGGAGGCATCCACCACCAGCAAAGCTCCTTCACAGGCAGCCAGCGATCGCGACACTTCATAGGAGAAATCAACGTGCCCCGGTGTATCAATCAGATTCAAGACGTAGTGCTGGCCGTCTTTGGCATGATAATTCATGCGGGCAGCCTGGAGCTTGATGGTAATGCCTCGCTCCCGCTCCAGTTCCATGTTGTCCAGAAACTGCTCCTTCATCTCGCGGGCATCGACGGTGCCAGTTGCCTGCAACAAGCGATCGGCCAGCGTCGATTTGCCGTGGTCAATGTGAGCAATAATGGAAAAGTTACGAATATGGGAAACGGGCACATCAGTCATAGGAGTTGCTCAACCTGGGAAAAGCCAGACAAAGGGTACATAAAGCTTATTTTCAGATCCAGAACGATCGTTTCGCTTCAGAAAAGCTCCGGTTTTCCAGATGGATCTGGTTTAATTCGTCTTAACGCATTTTAACGGTTCTGTCCTTCAGAACCCAGTTTTTCGAGTTCTTGAAGTTTGTAAAATTAAAGAGGGAGTTGCTGTAGTAGAGTACATTGCAGAAAAATTGTGCAAACCGCGGTTCTCTATTTCTTACCTGATTGGAACTAAACCAAGTCCAGCTAGAGAACGATCATTTTCCTGTCAGAAAAACGATTGTTCTGGACTTGGACAAGGTTTAGAAGGGTTTTTCAGCCATCTCGCCTTGCTTCTTTACGTTTTCCTAGATCTAAACCTATGAATGAATCTGCACTCCATGCCAGTTCCCCCTCCGACAAGATCGAGATTGCGGTTCGGATAGACTCTGACTTACTGGATCAAATTAAGCATCTGACTAACGATCCCAGTAAGGTGATTGAGGTGGCAGTACGACAGTGGCTCCGTAACGAGTTACGCCGGGATGATGAATTGACCCGCACCTTACCTCGTAACCCACCGGTGCCTCTTCGCGGGGAATGGAACGATTAACCCTTGAGATTAACCCTTGACGGGGTGATACAAGGAACTTGAATTCAGTTTAGCCACAGACGACTCCCTGGATCCAGGCTAGATTGGTTGTGCATAATGACAGCATCTGCCTTTGCTTATTGTTCAGACCATTCTATCTTATACAAGCCGTCAGCTAAAGCTGTGATGATTTTTTCTGCCAGTTATCCGCGCTCTTCACCAGAAGCGAGTTCTTCCCAGATTGTGTTCACCCACAACGCTGAAGGCCAAATATTCTCTTTTTGCTGGTCTGTTGCCAACCACCCCGTGCCAGTGGAACGTGTCATTGGAGGACAACTTGGGGAGGTCTTTGCCCCCCTTGAATTAACCGCATACCGGAATACCGTGAAGCAGGTGTTGGCCACTGTAACGGCGCAACAATTTAGCGGCGAATTCTATCTCGGCGATCGCAGCTTCTGGTTGGATCTGGTAATTAGCCCTGTTCTATTACCCAACGGTTCCCCCACAACGGTTGTAGTGACTGGAGAGAGTACACCCGTGATGACCGAGGGAACCGCCAATGAACCTCAGTCAGAGCCGATGGTGATCCCAACGGTACTTCCAGTCCCCCCAGCATCCTGTCATCCAACTGCCGTTCCTATCAGTGCCGAGCGGCATCATAAACTCTTGACCCAAATTGCCTGGAATATTCGCCGCACGCTAGATCTACCGACGATTTGGCAACAGACGGTGGAGGGACTGGGCAAAGTCTTGGGCGTGAATCGCTGTATTGTCTGTCCTTACGAAGTGAATCAGCCCACCTTGAAGGTGATGGCCGAGTATTGCTGGGGGGAATTTTGCCCCATGCAAGGGCTGGAATTTGTGGTGGCCGATGATCCGGATTTGAGCAGGGCGATCGCCACGCTGCACCCCGTTAATATTCGTGGATGTGGTGAGGTGCTTCCCCAGGCCACGGATCAACCGCTCAGGCTACGAAGCTCACTGAAGCACTCGATGCTGATTGTGACCACTTCCTACCAGGATCAGCCCAATGGGTTGATTGTGCTGTATCAGGATGATCAGCCTCGTCGCTGGACTGAGGTGGAACTGGAATTTATTCAGGAACTTGCAGATCAGGTGGGAACGGCGATCGCTCACGCTACTCTAATTGCCAACAGTCAGGCTCTAGCGGAAGAACTGCGGAAGGCCAACAGTACCTTGTTACAAAAACATCGGGAACTGGAGGAAGCCAGAGAGCAAGCTGAAGAAGCCTCTCGTTTGAAAAGTGAGTTTTTGGCTAATACCTCTCACGAAGTTCGCACTCCCCTCAACGGCATTTTAGGCTGCTTAAATCTAATTTTGGATGGTACGGTAGATGAACCAGAGGAGCAGATCAAGTTTATTCGCGATGCTAAAAAATCAGCCTTGCACCTGCTGAGTGTTTTGGACGATATTCTCGACATTGCCAAATTGGAGGCCGGAAAGCTCCGCATTGAATTGGCACCTGTTAAGTTGAGGGATCTTCTGAACGAGGTTAAAGACTATGTTGATACTCTAGTTCGTTCTACCAATCTAAGCTTTGAGATCCAGGATCTGCCTACCAATGACGAGATTATTGTATACGGCAATTATCAGAGACTTGTCCAGGTAATGCTGAATTTAGTGGGTAATGCCTTCAAATTCACTCATGAAGGTGGAGTAACTGTTAGTGTCGAGATCCTCAAAAAGAAAATAACTTTTCAGGAGAAAAATTTTCCTGGATTGCTAAAAATTCGGGTTGCAGATACAGGAATCGGAGTTTCTTTAGATAGACAGGATCGATTGTTCCAATCTTTTAGCCAGGTGGATGGCTCACGTACGCGGCGCTATGGAGGCACGGGGTTGGGGTTAGTCATATCACAAAGCCTGGTAGAGGCAATGGGTGGTACAGTCAATTTTTACAGCATGGGCGAAGGGCTGGGGTCTACCGTAACCTTTACTGTTCCCCTTTATCAGGAACCTTTGATGATTTCCTCTCTAACAATGGATTCCTTCGATCTACTTTAGAGGGTGTTGTGACATCCTCCCGACACCAATGCTACGCATACGGTGCGGGCTTCCCAAGATC
>NZ_JBRAGO010000152.1:0-7499 GCF_052746595.1 Leptodesmis sp. | reverse complement strand
ATTTTTGTATTATTTCTTAATGAAAAACTCCCTGTCTCCCTTGACTTCCCCACCTCCCGCCTCTGACTCCACTGGCTCGGCCACCACTCATTCACCCGCTTGGTTCCAACCCTCTCCAGAAACAATCGTGCTGCTGCTGGCCTTTGTGATTGGCGGGGGTACGGGGTTGGCTGTGGTCAGCTTTCGCTATCTAATTGAGAAGGTCCACAGTTTGCTGCTAGAAGACCTGATGAGCGTGATCAGCGCCTGGGGATTCTGGGTATTAGCCTGTATCCCCTGTATTGGGGGATTAATTGTTGGTCTGATGCGATCGCGGTGGAAAGATTTCGGTCTGCCTTTGTCTGCTTTGACTGCCGAATCCCAAACCTCCCATCGCGTTTCCCCCCTTAAGGCAACAGTCAAGACGATCGCGGCCTCCGTCTCGTTAGGGTCGGGAGCCTCCTTAGGTCCGGAAGGTCCTAGTGTGGAAATAGGAGCCAATATTGGGATGGTGCTGGGGCAAATCCTCAAAGTTTCGCGGGAGCGGCAACGGTTATTATTGGGAGCCGGAGCCGCAGCAGGTCTGGCAGCAGGGTTTAATGCGCCGATCGCAGGGGTCTTCTTTGCCCTGGAAGTGGTATTGGGGACTACGTTTGCAACTTCTGCGGTAAGTGTCGTCCTGCTTTCTGCAGTAGTAGCAGCACTCATTTCCCAAATTGGTCTGGGTGGACAACCTGCCTTTACCCTGCCTAGCTATGAAGTCCGTAGCCCGTTTGAACTACCTCTTTACCTGGGTTTGGGATTGTTTGCCAGCCTGGTATCTATTGCTTACACGCAGACCATCAAACTGGCTCAACAGTTTTTTCAGGGTCAGCTCAAGGGCTTGACCTGGATGGGAAAAATCCCCCTGCTGCTGCGTCCGGCTCTGGGCGGCATACTTGTGGGCATAGTTGCTTTACAATTTCCTCAAGTTCTGGGAATCGGCTACGAAACGATCGAAGCGATGTTGCGGGATGTGCACTTTTCCCTACCCCTGCTGCTTTCCTTATTAGTAGTCAAGCTAGTAATGACGGCTGTAAGTTTAGGCAGCGGTTTTGTGGGTGGGCTATTTGCTCCTGCCATGTTTCTAGGAGCTTCTTTGGGGGCTGCATATGGTAATGCTCTGTCGCTCCTGCCCTTCCTGCCGTTTCCGGTTACCAATATTGCTGCCCCTCCAGCCTACGCTATGGTGGGTATGGCAGCCGTCCTAGCCGCCAGTGTGCGTGCTCCCCTAACTGCGATCTTGTTGCTATTTGAGCTAACTCGCGATTATCGCATCATTTTGCCGCTGATGGCTGCCGTGGGTTTGAGTGTCTGGCTGATTGAACGCTTAAAGCCGATCGTGCATCAAATGCCCAGCGTGCAACCAACGGATCTCAAGGCAGGACCCGATCAAGACACCGAATTACTCAGTCATCTGCTGGTTTCCCAAGCAATGCACCAGAATTTTCTGACTCTGAATCAGGGATTGTCGATCGTGGAAGGGGGGCTAGCACTGGCTGAAAATCAGGCTCACAGTGCTTTAGTTGTAGACGATCACAACCGACTAACGGGAATCGTTACGCTGCAAGACATTAACCGGGCATTATTGACCTGGGAACAAAGCGGATCTTTTTTGCAGAAGAAAAATGCTTCGGCCAGTCCAATTTACCAAACCTTAAGCAAGATTTGTACCAAAGAAGTTATGGTAGCCTACAAAGATGAATCCTTAGCCGAGGCTCAACTGCGAATGGCTGCGAGAGGATTGCGGCAGTTACCCGTTGTGGAACGGGGGGATACAACCCACATTTTGGGATTGCTAGAACAGGAAAAGATTGCTGTAGCTTACAGTTTGGCTGTAACCCAAGCGGCCTTACAACCCTACCTGACTGAGTGGTGCAGAAAACTTTTTTGAGTCTCATGATGGATAACCTGAACGACCAAAACAGCGCCTGAAACCCCTTGCCCTCGTTCGTTCGCCCGATAAAACTCAAGATCGCTGTCTCGGTGAGAATCATTTATAGGGGTTTCAGGAGTTTTCTGCACCACCAAGCCCTACCTTCTGCCTTCACCCGTTGCTGAAACGGTGCCTCTATCGATTCTGCAGCAGTCTGCTTAGAAGATGCTTCAAAGGCCTGTCTCTTTGTCACCCTGGTGACTGAACGCGGCCATAGAGAGAAAACCTGCCGACGCAGGTTACTGAAAGCCTTGATTGTATTGAGCCTGCCTCGGCAGACTGGGTGAGTGTAGTCGCGGTTTTAACCGCCAGAGACTTTTCCAACGCTCTCTTAGTCAAGAGCAAAACCTTAGCCGATCAAGCAGGTGAAGAAACAAACAATCATCGCTTGCGAGTAGTCCAAACGCTCGTAAACATCATGAGCATTCCCCCCAAAAAAATTGCGATCGCCAATCCAGCGGGGAATACACTCATCCAATCAATTGATTCCATGTCATTATTATCCTGATAAAAGATATTTATTCATCATCGTCATCGTTCTGTTCAATTTGCTTCAAATGAATATGTTTTCGTCCTAGGGAGATCTCAAACTCATCCCCTGGCTTCAAATCCATTTGTTTGGTATAGGCTGCTCCAATTAGGAGATTGCCATTAGATTGAACACTAATTCGATAACTGGCGCTCCGACCTCCTCGACCATTCTGGCCACTCTTGCTATCTAATTCAATACCCTCCGCATCGATGAGAGCATTGAGAAATTTCATCATATTGACTCGTTCTACACCGTTTTTAGTCAAAGTGTAGTAACCACATTCTCGCGCTTTTTGTTCCTTGCTAAGATGCTCTAGCTCTCTTACTCTTTTGAGCAGAGCTTCTCCTGTCAAAGGCTCAATTTTCTTCTTTTTATTCATCAATCTGCTTTAAGAAATGTCATTAAGGCGGTGAGTTGCTGATGCTTGCTGTTTCTTCAAACTGGCCACATAAACATTATCATAAACTCAATTGGATGACTTTAAGCGTATCTACCCAATCATACTACACTCATCATCGATACTTGGATAAAAAATCTTTTGAATAGTTCTCAAAGGGACAAGAATTACTACCTTCTCAAGTAATAAGAAGAGCATTAATGCAAATGCTGTCTCATCCAACCTGGCTACGATTTGCCTCTGTTATTTTACTGGTTGTTCCCTTCGGCAGCGAAACGCTTTATGGTCTTCCTGGATGGTTTTATCAGGGTTTGCTATTTCACTTCCTCCAGTTAAAATTGCCAACATCGAGGACGCTGATAGTATCAGTTAATAGATTTCAATCAATAACAGTATCTTTGTAAACCCGCAATCTTTGGTTCTAGCGTTTTAGATAGATTAAATACTCAATGAAGAAGATTGCCGAAGCTTCCCATCTGTTCGCTGCTACTGATATCGTTGTCTTTAGCCATCTATTTCATGCTACTTTCATTTTCTTTGAATGCCTTTCGTCAGTTACTGAAGCCAAAGCGATTGGCGATTCTTGAAGCGGTGCTCATTGGTTTGGTCGCAGCAGCGGCAGCAGTGCTGTTGAAGCAGGGTGTTTACTGGCTAGGAAGTTGGCGAGTTAAGGAGTCCTTATTGTTACCCGCCTGGGTGTTACTGCCAACTGTTGGGCTCGTAGGGGGTATGCTGGCTGGCCTCTTGATTGAGCGTTTTGCGCCAGAAGCGGATGGCAGTGGTGTGCTCCAGGTGAAAGCGGCTTTAGCCTATGTACCAATCACGCTCAATTGGCGGGTCGCGATCGTCAAATTGCTCAGTACTACACTAACCCTCAGTTCTGGAGTTGTTTTAGGGCGGCAGGGGCCAACTGTTCATATTGGTGCGGCACTGGCTGCTCAATTGAGCCGATGGGTGCCATCCTCACCCGATCATCAACGGCAATTGATTGCGGCTGGAGCCGCGGCAGGATTGGCGGCAGGATTTGATGCTCCGATCGCTGGAGTCCTGTTTGTGATCGAGGAATTACTCCATGATGTCTCCAGTCTCACTCTGGGAACGGCAATTTTGGCCTCTTTTATCGGTGGCGTGGTGTCGCGGGTGGTGGCTGGCCCTAACTTGAATTTGGGCAGTCCTGGGACTCTCAACCAGTCCAGTTTTTCGCCCCAGGACATTCCGTTTCTGCTGCTCCTGGGGGTCTTAACAGGTTTATTTGCAGCAGCATTTAATCACAGCATCGTAGCCAGTCTGAAATTTAATCGTCGGCATCTGAAACTGAGCCTACCCCAAAAAATCGGGCTGGCCGGCCTGATTTCTGGGGGAATGATCGCCCTGTTACCTCCTGTCTTCCGAGATACCACGACGCTGCAAGGTTTTTTGACGAAGGGCACAGCCGATTGGCGAATTACGGCTGGAGCTTTTGTGGTGCAGTTTGTGCTGTCGATCGTCGCTTGTAGTGCCCAGGCACCGGGGGGACTGTTTATTCCCAGCCTGGTATTAGGAGCCGCATTGGGTCAACTGGTGGGATTAGTCGCCGCCTACCTGATGGGAGGAGAACCCATTGTTTATGCACTCACGGGTATGGGAGCCTTTTTTGGGGCCGTAGCCAAGGTGCCGATCACAGCGATCGTGATTATCTTTGAAATTACACTTAACTACGGCCTGATTCTGCCCTTGATGATTAGTGCAGTCACCGCCTATTTAACTGCAGAGCGCTTAGCTCCTGGCTCCCTGTATACTCGCCTATTGGAGTTAAAGGGAATTCATCTAGAGCCAGATGCAATTAACGAGGGGTTGTGGACAAAGCTGACTGCTGCCGAGGTTATGCAAACCCATGTGGAAACCCTGGATAGCCGGATGACCCTTGATGAGGCGGTTGCGGCCTTTTCTCAGTCTCATCATCGGGGCTTCCCTGTTGTGGATGATGGCAAGTTGGTGGGCATTGTCACCCAAACAGATCTGGATAAACTCACGCAACGGCAATTACCGGGAACAGCCCTGTTGCGCGAAATTATGACTCCTCAACCACTGACCGTTGGCCCCGGTGATACCCTCAGTCGAGTGCTGTATCTTTTATCTCACTACAAGCTATCCCGATTGCCCGTGGTAGAACGGCGGAAGTTAATTGGCATTATCACTCGGAGTGACATTTTGCGGGTGGAGTCGGACAAATTGCAGGGAGGCTCGGAACGACTCGGCCCCCAACCGGAACCGTCTTACGTGGTCTACCAGACTCAATCGCCCGCTACGGGGCAGGGCCGTCTCTTACTTCCCCTCAGCAATCCACAAACAGCAGATGGTTTATTGAAATTAGCCCTGGCGATCGCTCGCGACCAGCACTATGAACTGGAATGCTTGCAAATTATTCCCGTTCCCCGTCATAACTCGCCTGCCGAAACTCCAGTGAATACAACGGCCAGTCGGCGATTGTTAAAGCGAGCCGCACAGCAGGGCAAAGATTGGCAGGTGCCAGTTCACACCCAGATTCGGGCTACCCACAGCATAGCCGCGGCCATCCTGGAAACGGTCAAAGAACGTCACATTGATCTCCTCCTGATGGGCTGGAAAGGGTCTACCTCAACGCCAGGACGGATCTTTGGCGATACGGTGGACACAGCAATTCGACAAGCCAATTGCGATGTCATGCTGGTAAAGCTTGGAGAGAACTTGCTGCATGGGTACCGGGAGATTCAGGGGAAATCTCAACCTACTGTACAGACTTTACTGCAACTGACTCAACTAGAACGCTGGCTGGTACCAATCGGAGGTGGCCCGAATGCCCATTACGCGATGAAACTACTACCAGGACTAGTCTCCCTCAGCCGCAAGCCCGTCATTCGTCTCTGCCACGTTTATCATCCCAAAGACACTAACTATCGCCCCGATCTATTAGAGCAGGAGGCAGAGTTCCTCAGACAGCAGGATCACCACAAAGCCGAAGTGATGGTGTTGTCGGTATGTGCGAATTCAGTCGTGGATGCGGTAGTGGACATGGCGCAAAAAGATCAGTGCGATGTGATTGTGCTGGGCGCCAGTCGGGAAGGATTACTCCAACAGGCAATCCAGGGCAACATTCCAGAGGCGATCGCCCGCAACTGTGATTGCACCGTGATTCTCGTACGCCATGCAGAATGACCTGTTACCGTACCGGAACGAACCTAGCTTTGGCTATCAACTTCTGACCCTGGGCTGAGAGCAGCAGGTTAGCGTAGGCTTCCCCAGCCTGCTCTTCAGGCTGTCCATTTTGCTTTACTACCACAAATAAGCTGCGGGTCAGGGGATATTTCCCAGTTTGAAAGGCGGCTGTATTTAACTGGTTGCGTTGAGCAGGACATTGATCTGCAGGCACCAGCGCACCTTGGTAGGGAGCAACCAGCTCATTAGCAGTGCGGCCTATGGCAATGGGTTTAATTGTGCATTGCTCCACTACTTCAGGGGCAGAAGCAAAGTAAATGCCTCCCGGACTAGCCGCCAGCTTACGGAGGGCTTCAGTGGTTGTGGGAACGAGTTGCACATTTGGCCCAAACGGTTTCTGCTGAAGAATTTGTTCACTGAACAGTTCTACCGTGCCCCCAGCCGTAATCGGGCGCGTCAGTGGTTGAATGGGCAGATTGGGGCCACCCAGCGATCGCCAGTTGGTTATTTGCCCCGTATAGATCGCGCCCAGTTGTTCCAGAGTCAATCCCGGAATATTCAACCCCGGATTGACTGCTACCGCCAGCCCATCGATCGCCACTGGAATTTGCTTCAGCTTCATTCCCCGTTGTTCAGCCTGCTGGTACTCCTGATCCGTCAATGGACGCGAAGATTGGGCAAAAGCTAATTCATCCCGCATTAACATCCGAATCCCAGCCGCAGAACCTGGCGGCCCACTGACTGGATCCACATAGCGCAACCGAAAGTTCGGCCAGGCTTTCTCGATGACCGGATCCACCTGTCCCCGGATCGGTGCCCAGGTGGTGCTGCCACCATAGCTAAACAATCCCTCTGGCACATTTTGCACCTGGCTAAACTCCTTGGCTCCAGGCGGCAACTGGTTTACAGAGTTGGGACTGGAAGACGGAGCAGAATTGGATGAGAAAATTGCACCAGGATTGATGCCCACCTTTTGTGTCAGCCACCAGGCTCCCCCTCCCAGCAGTCCTGCTGTGATTAAAAAGGCCAGGAACAGGGCAGGGGTTTCACTTTTCTGAGACATAGAACTGCTAATTCATACAATGCGGGACAGGAGTAAATAAATCAGACGAAACACGATCGTCACCAGGATGGCGGCCAGTCCCAGGAAAGTGGCGATCACAACCACAGTCAGTAGAGAGCTACCAGCAATCGGGATGGCAATAATTTGGCGCAGGGGAGCAACCAGCAGCACCAGAGCCAGACCCGCACCAGCAATGATTAATAAATCGACGCGCTCAATGATCCGGCGAGATTGCAGTACGGCTAATGCCAACAGTAGTAATAGCCAGAAGCCGCCACTGATCAGAGTTGTTCCCAACAAGCTGGCCAAAGCAATTCCTGAAATCCCCCCGATAAATCCAGTAAATCCAGCATTTGCCAGAAGTTCCAGGGTAGAAAAG
>NZ_JBRAGO010000151.1:0-7652 GCF_052746595.1 Leptodesmis sp. | reverse complement strand
AACCCCTCAATAGTTAAAGGACTCTCGAAACATATTACTTGAGAGCTTTTATAAATAATACGCTTAACAACAGATTATTAAAGCGTAAATTAAAGAAGGTAAAGAATTTTTGCCCCTCTATGCGCTTCGACATCATTACCCTGTTTCCTGACTTTTTTACCTCTCCCCTCAATTCAGGATTACTGGGTAAAGCTTTAGCCAGAAACATTGCCGCAGTTCATCTAACAAATCCCCGTGACTTTACCACTGATAAACATCATCGGGTAGACGACGAACCCTATGGCGGCGGAGTCGGGATGCTGATGAAGCCGGAACCTATTTTTGCCGCCGTCGAATCGGTTCCTGTACTCCCCCAGCGGGAAGTCTTGCTGATGACTCCCCAGGGAGAAACGATGCATCAACCGATGTTCCAACACTTTGCCGCGAACTACGACCAGTTAGTGATCATTTGTGGACATTACGAAGGTGTAGATGAGCGGGTATTACATCTGGTCACCCGTGAGGTTTCCCTGGGTGATTTTGTCCTGACCTGCGGCGAAATCCCAGCCCTAGCTCTACTGAATGGGGTAATTCGCCTGCTGCCTGGAACCGTGGGCAAAGAAGAATCCTTAAAAGCCGAAAGCTTTGAAACAGGCTTGCTGGACTATCCCCAGTACACCCGCCCTCCCGTCTTTCGAGGTTGGTCAGTGCCTGAGGTACTGCTTTCTGGTAATCATCAGGCGATCGCCCAGTGGCGCAGAGAGCAACAAATTCAGCGGACTCGCGATCGACGGCCTGATTTGTATGAGAAATGGTTGGAAGGGAGAGGGGAAGGGGTGGACGGATAGATGGCGGGCAGATGAGTTAGTCTTCCTCAAGCCTCTTCTCACCCTTCATCCTTCACCCCTTCTCTCCACTGTCCACAACTCACTATCCACCTATTCACTCCCCGACTCCCCCCTCCCTATAATCAGAAAGCAAGCTGCTGACACGACTGAGGGCAATTCATGGCTGGGATTCGGATTGGGAATGGCTACGATATTCATCGACTGGTGCCGGAGCGTCCCTTGATTTTGGGTGGGGTGAAGATTGAGCACCCATTGGGATTGCTGGGACACAGTGATGCAGATGTGCTGACCCACGCGATTATGGATGCGATGTTGGGGGCGCTCAGCCTGGGAGATATAGGGCACTACTTCCCGCCAACGGATCCGCAGTGGGCAGGAGCCGATAGCTTGAAGTTGCTGGAACAGGTCGATCGCCTGATTCAGGAGAAGGGCTGGCAGATCAGTAATATTGATTCAGTGGTTGTGGCAGAACGGCCTAAGTTGAAGCCTCATATTCCGGCGATGCGCGATCGGCTAGCTGCGATTCTCAAACTCCAACCCGATCAAGTCGGCATTAAAGCGACGACGAATGAAAAATTGGATGCAACTGGGCGGGAAGAAGGGATGGCGGCCTATGCGGTGGTGTTATTGGAGGAGATCAGGGATTAGGGATTAGGAGATGGGGTCAGAAGGAGGGAATAGTCAAGAAAGGTGATGAGCGGAGTGATGCTTAGAATCTCATCATCGCACCATCTTCCCATCTTCGTCATCCACTCATCCACCTCTTTACCCAATTCGCTCTCACTAACCACCCACCTCGGTTATCTCAAGCGTTCAACCTGACACCTAGAATGGGATTACTCAACAGTCAGTAAACGCAGGTATGACTTCTGTTGTACCCGCTCCTCAGACAGCCGAAGTTTTTTATCCCAGTTCAGATGGTGAACCCTTGGCAAAAATGTCTGTTCATGTCGATGCCATTATCAATGCGGTGGTTGCCCTGCGTCAGTATCTGGCCGGACAGCAGGCGATCGTGCTGGCAAATCAGCTTCTTTACTATGCTCAGGGCTATCCTAAGCTGCGGGTGGCACCGAATGTGGTGGTGATTCTCAACGTGACTCCAGGGCCACGGGACAACTACAAGATCTGGGAAGAGGGCCAGCTTCCGGCGGTGATCTTTGAAATGACTTCTGAGGGTACGAAAGATCAGGATCAGACCTATAAGAAGACCCTGTATGAACAACAGAACAGGCAGAAGCAGCACGATTGCGAGAACGGTTAGCCACATTGGGGATCAATCTGGAGGATATAGAAGCATGAATTGGACGGTCAGGGGATGGTTTGACAGATGGTGGAAGATTGGTATAGCAGGGATGTTGAGCTTTTGCGTGGCGATCGCTCTGAATGGCTGCAGTGGTCAGCACTTCAAGGTGGCCTCTGCTCAAGTGCCTCAATATGTAACCAGCACGCTGTCCAATCCCAAAACCTTCAATTTGGCTTTAGGGCAGGAGTGGCCTAATATTTCAATTTTGACCAGCGATTTTTTGATTGACCAGAACGGGGTGACAGGTGCACTTGAACCTGAACTGGCAGAATCCTGGACAATTTCAGAGGATAAGTTGAAATACATTTTCAACCTTCGGGAGGGATTGAAGTGGTCTGATGGACAGCCCCTAACGGCTGATGATGTCGTGTTCTCGTTCAATGACATCTACTTAAACGAAAAGATCCCTACTGATGTTCGGGATGTTCTCAAGATTGGAGTGCAGCGGCAATTACCACAGGTCAAGAAGTTGACCGATCGCCAGATTGAATTTATCCTACCCGAACCTTTCTCACCATTTTTAAGTTCTCTGGCAGGTATTACAATCTACCCAGCTCATGTATTGAAAGATACCGTTACCACCCTTGATGCCACTGGAAATCCTAAATTTTTATCGACCTGGGGTACAGATACGGATCCTAAAAAAATTGTGGTGAATGGCCCCTATGTCATTGACAGTTTTATGACAGGGCAGCGCGTCATCTATCGCCGCAATCCTTATTACTGGCGAAAAGATGCCCAGGGTAAGCAGATGCCTTATATTGATCAGATTGTCTGGCAAATTGTTGAAAGCACTGATAACCAATTAATTAAGTTCCGTTCCGGTGAGCTGGATGCGTTGGGATTAGGGCCAGATGACTTCTCCTTAGTCAAGCGAGAAGAACAACGTGGCAAATTTACGGTTTACAGTGGTGGGCCAGCATCTGGCACTAACTTTATTTCGTTCAACTTAAACCGGGCTAAGAATAAAGATGGACAACCTCTAGTTGATCCCATTAAATCTCGCTGGTTCAATAACCTGGCGTTTCGGCAAGCTGTAGCCTATGCCATTGATCGCCCCACGATGATTAACAACATCTTTCGTGGAATTGGACAACCTCAAGATTCTCCGATCTCTGTCCAGAGTCCCTTCTACCTGTCTCCTAAAGAAGGCTTAAAGAGCTATGCCTATAATCCTGCAAAGTCAAAAGAGCTCCTGCAAGGAGCAGGTTTTAAGTACAACACTCAGGGGCAGTTATTGGATTCAGACGGTAATCGAGTTCGCTTCACGCTGATCACAAATGCGGAGAATAAAACCCGTGTGTTAATGGCGACTCAAATTAAGCAGGATTTAGAGAAGATTGGGATGCAGGTGGATTTTAACCCCATCAGCTTCAACACCCTGGTGGAAAAAATTTCTACATCCCGTGATTGGGATTGTTACTTGTTGGGCTTTACAGGAGGAGCGGAACCGAATGATGGAGCCAATGTCTGGATGAGTAAGGGGGGGCTGCACTCTTTTAATCTGGGGCCTCAGCCAGGACAACCCCCAATTCAAGGATGGGAAGTTAACGACTGGGAAAAGGAAATCGATCGCCTGTTCATTGAGGGAGCTAGGGAATTCGATCCGGCAAAACGCAAGGAAATTTACGGTAAGTTTCAACAAATCGTCCAGGAACAGTTACCCTCGATTCATCTAATTAATTCGATCGCAATGTCTGCCATCCGTAATCGGATTCAAGGAATTCGGTTCACTAGCCTGGATCAAAGAGGTGCGATGTGGAATGTTTACGAGTTAAAGGTGGCCGATCAGTAGATAGCGACGCCCCTATCTTCACTCTCGAATCAACGTCTCCACAATCCCCACCAGTTGGGTAATATTCTGCTCCTGTTGCTCATAGGTCAGGCAAATATCCATCAGGAAAGTATCCGGCGGTTAAAACCGCGACTACACTCGCCCAGTCTGCCAACGCAGACTCAATAAAGTCAAAGTTTTCAGTAACCTGCATCAACAGGTTTTCTCCGTATAGCTGCGACTTCAGTCGCCAGCGTGATTTTAAGCGTATTCATACGTGCCACCTCACTGGAGTTGTTCTACAGGGTATTCCGCGTGCCAAAATTTTAGATACCTTTATAAAGCAGACCTTAAACTTCTAAACACTCCATGACTGCCACCCTCTCCAATTTGCCTAGCCAGTATGACCCCACCGACATCGAAGCCAAATGGCAGAAGTTGTGGGAAGCAACAGAGTGTTTCAAAGCTGATCCCAACGCTCCTGGTGAACCTTACTGCATTGTGATCCCGCCTCCTAATGTGACGGGTAGTTTGCACATGGGGCATGCCTTTGAGCATTCCTTAATTGATGTGCTGATTCGCTACCATCGAATGATCGGCCGCAATACCCTGTGGTTGCCGGGCACCGATCACGCCAGCATTGCTGTGAGCGCCATTCTGGATCAAGAATTACGATCGCAACACAAAACTCGCTTTGATGTAGGACGGGAAGCATATCTCAAGCGGGCCTGGCAGTGGAAAGAAGAATCTGGTAGAACAATCGTCAGTCAAATCCGCCGCCTGGGCCTATCCGTAGACTGGTCACGGGAACGCTTCACGATGGATGCAGGCTTATCTGCCGCTGTTCTGAAAGCCTTTGTAGATCTCTACAACGAAGGGTTGATTTACCGGGGTAACTATCTGGTGAACTGGTGTCCGGCCACTCAATCTGCCGTGTCTGATCTGGAAGTGGAGCCGCAGGAAATCAACGGCCATCTGTGGCACTTCCGCTATCCCCTGGCGGATGGTTCTGGCTTCGTCGAAGTGGCGACTACCCGACCGGAAACAATGCTAGGAGATACAGCGGTTGCGGTCAATCCGGAGGACTCCCGCTACAAGCATTTGGTTGGCAAGATGTTGCGGTTGCCAATTATGGATCGGGAGATTCCCATCATTGCCGATGAATATGTGGATTCGTCCTTTGGCACAGGTTGTGTGAAAGTTACGCCTGCCCACGATCCCAACGACTTTGATATGGGCAAGCGGCACAATTTACCGTTCATCAACATCATGCACAAGGACGGCACACTGAACGAAAATGCGGGGCCGTTTGAAGGCCAGGATCGGTTCGTCGCCCGCAAAAACGTCGTCGCCAGGTTGGAAGAACTGGGCGTGCTGGTGAAAGTGGAGGATTACAAGCACACCGTTCCCTACAGCGATCGCGGCAAAGTCCCCGTGGAGCCACTCCTTTCCACCCAGTGGTTTGTCAAAGTTCGCCCCCTGGCCGATCGCACCCTGGAATTTCTGGACGAAAAAGACTTGCCCGTGTTCGTGCCCGATCGCTGGAAAAAAGTGTATCGCGATTGGTTAGTCAACCTGCGCGACTGGTGCATTTCCCGGCAACTCTGGTGGGGACACCAGATTCCTGCCTGGTATGCTGTCAGTGAAACAGGTGGCGAAATTACCGACCATACGCCGTTCGTGGTGGCCCACAATGCAGCCGAAGCCAGGGAACAGGCGATCGCCCAATTTGGAGCCGAGGTGCAACTCGAACAAGATCCGGATGTGCTGGATACCTGGTTCTCCTCCGGTTTATGGCCGTTCTCAACTCTGGGCTGGCCGGACACCGACGCACAGGACTTCAAAACCTACTACCCAACCACAACCCTGGTCACAGGTTTTGACATCATCTTCTTCTGGGTCGCCCGCATGACCCTAATGGCCGAACATTTCACCGGAACTATGCCGTTTGAAACCGTCTATGTTCATGGTCTGGTGCGGGATGAGAACAATAAGAAGATGTCGAAATCCGCTAACAATGGCATCGACCCTCTGCTGCTGATTAATAAGTATGGTTGTGATGCCCTCCGCTACACCCTAGTGAAAGAAGTGGCCGGAGCCGGGCAGGATATCCGCCTGATGTACAACCGCAAGACGGATGAATCGGAATCGGTTGAAGCCTCCCGCAACTTCACCAACAAGCTATGGAATGCTTCCCGCTTCGTAATGATGAACCTGGGAAAAAGTTTTGAGTTCTCAGTTCTCAGTTCTCAGTTCTCAGATACAACTCAAAACTTAAAACTTAAAACTCAAAACTCTCTGCAATTGGCCGATCGCTGGATTCTCTCCCGCTACAACGAATTGGTACAGCAAACTCGCCAGTGTATTGATAACTATGGGTTAGGTGAAGCAGCAAAAGGGCTGTACGAATTCATCTGGGGCGATTTCTGTGATTGGTACATTGAACTGGTGAAGTCCCGCCTGCAAGGAGACAATCTGGAGTCGAAACAAACGGCCCAACAGGTTCTGGCTCATATTTTAGAAGGCACCCTGCGTCTGCTGCACCCTTTCATGCCTCACATTACCGAGGAGATCTGGCATACCCTCACCCAGGCCAAGGACGATCAGTTTCTGGCGTTGCAGTCCTACCCCGAAGCGAATCCCGATTTAATTGATCCCGACCTAGAACAGGATTTTGACCTCCTGATTGGCACCATTCGTACGATTCGCAACCTGCGGGCCGAGGCCGAAATCAAGCCAGGAGTGAAAATCAAATCGTTCCTGCAAAGTGACAGCGATCGCGAACGCAACATCCTCACCCGTGGACAAACCTATATTCAGGATCTGGCCAAGGTAGAACAGTTAACGATCCAGGATGCTCAACAAGCCGCCTCTGAAGCCTCTTCTCAGAAAATGATTGCAAGTGTGATTGGCACCGTTCAGGTGCTAATTCCCCTAGCTGGCGTGGTGGATCTGAATGCGCTGCGATCGAAGCTCGAACGTGACCTCAAGAAAGTCGAAGCTGAAATTCAATCTCTCTCCGGACGGTTAAACAATCCCAAATTCGTTGCCAAAGCCCCTGCTGATGTCGTGCAAACGGCTCAAGCGGCCCTGGCAGAAGCCCAGACACAGGCGGAGATTTTGCGCGATCGGCTGAAGGATTTGGAGGTAGGGGAGTAGATGGGTAGATGAGTGGATGGGTGAGTGCGTAAGTGAGCAGGTAGATGGGTGAGGGGGTGCGTAGATAATTGAATAAGTAGTTAGGCCCTGGTTCCATTGGTAGGCATGGCCTACTGCTTTGTTCATGAAGACATTACTTCTCGTTGGATTGCGCGGACCTCAATTCTTGCTTTGCTCCCAGCACCCGGTAAACATCTTGTCGAGTAATCCGATCGCCAAGCCGAGGCTCTTCAATTTCGATCAACAGAGCCTCAACCGCCGCATTAATTGCTTCAAGCGGGTTCATATTTTTGCGCTGGATGTATTTAGCAGCTAGATCCTCAGTTTGAGCAATGCGCTGAAGTTGAGTTACTTCAACATTATTTTTAGGCGTTTCATAGTGTTTAATATCTAAAAGTTCATTAATCTCTTTTTTGTTTCGCCCAAAAAGCAATTGGTAAATTTTGCCTAAAGCAGAAGCATAGACTCCTCTGTAACCACCTTTAATCGAGTTCTGTCTTATGTACTCTTGAAGAGATTTTTGGTTGTTCTCGATCCACTCCCCAATTGCAGAGCGTAAATCTTTATTTATTCTATTTAATAGAATTGA
>NZ_JBRAGO010000150.1:0-7710 GCF_052746595.1 Leptodesmis sp. | reverse complement strand
GAAAACCTACGTTCTTACGGCGTTATAGCCATCTAATTCCGTACAGACTATTGAGATGGGCGATCGCTCAGTTGTCCTCAAAGGATGCGATCGAGGAGGAGACACCCCTGGAGGGAGAAACGAAGCGATTCACGCTGGATATGGAACCGGAGGAGCATGAGAGGTTTTCCATCCTGGCAATTCGGATGCGGCGGAAGAAGGCGGAGTTGGCAAGGTGGGAGATCGAACGGTTGTTGGACAGACAAGAGTAGTTAAACGGACTATCAAGATTTGATGTTCTCTCCGGAGAACACCTTATCAATGCAGTAGTGCAGTAGTTAGAACTCAAGGGAACACTAAGTCGGTTAGTTTCCTTTTCGCATAGACCTGAAAAAATCTTTTCCAGTTTTCAGAAGTCGGAAAGTTTTTTGCAGGGTTGCCTCTCTACAATAGTGGCTAAGTTAACTCAAAGCACTCATGTCCCGACATCTAGAACGTCTACTTCAAATTGATGCTCTACTTCGCTCAAAACAGCGCCATACAGCGGATAGTTTGGCTCAGGAACTGGAGATTAGCGAGAGAACGGTTCGGAATGACTTAAACTTTCTCCGCGATCGCTATGGTGCCCCCCTGGACTATACCCGGCAACAGGGCTACCACTATACCGACCCAGACTGGCGGCTGCCAACGATCACCTTGAGTAAGGGGGAACTGTTTGCCCTGACGGTGGGGGCCAGGATGCTGGAGGCTTATGCAGGGTCAACGTATGCGGAGGATTTGCGGTCTGCGATCGCTCGATTAGCAGAACGGTTGCCGGAACAAAGTTGGGTGGATTTGCAACAGTTGGCGGACGATCGTATTCTGTTTCGAGGCGGAGCCGAAATTAATCTGAACCCGGACATCTGGCACAAGCTGGAGGATGCCTGCCAGATGCATAAAACGGTGCAAATGACCTATTACACCGCTAGCCGGAATGCCGTTTCAGATCGGGGACTCGACCCCTATGTGCTGCATATTTACCGGGGTACAAATCCTTATGTCATCGGCTACTGCCATCAGCGTCAGGAGATCCGCTGGTTCCGGGTAGACCGAATTAAACAGTTAGAGATTTTAGATCAAACCTTTGTACCCGACCCCACCTTTGATGCCAGGGACCACCTGGAGATGATTTTTCAGCATGAGGCCGGGGGCGTCCCTGTGCCCGTAGCAATCTGGTTTGATGCCCGCACAGCACCCTTTATTCGAGAGCGGCGCTGGCACCCGACCCAGGAAATTCAGGAACACCCGGATGGCTCCTTGACGCTGCGGATGGTGGTGAGGGGGTTGAATGACCTGAAGCGATGGGTGCTGGGCTACGGGAAAGGGGCGATCGTCCGGGAGCCGCCGGAGTTGGTGCAGTTGGTGAGGGATGAAGTGGAAGAGATGAGACACCGATGCTTGGAGGACTAAAACCATGAATTTCCTAGAGATTCAGTTTCAACTAAGGGGTAAAACGTTACCTGCGGATCATGGATATGCGCTCTATTCAGCCGTGAAACAAGCAGTGCAAAATGCAGGGGAACCACTGACGTTTTCCGGCAATATCCCTGCAGATGTTCGACTTTGTAGTATTTCAGGAATTCCAGATAAAGACGGCATGATTTATTTGCATCGTGGTTCACGGTTGCGGTTGCGGTGTCCAGTAGATCAGGTGCAGCTCTGGTATCAACTGATGCAAAATCAGGTGCTTGACATTCGAGGGCATTTGATTCGTCTGGTACAACCCCAGCTAACACTTCCTCAAGCCAGCGAGACTCTTAAGGCCCGATTAGTGACATTTAAGTTGGAGGCGATCGACCATCCAGATGTACCATACTACTTCTTAGAATCCTGCAAAAAAGGGCTAAATCGGCTAGAAATTAATGCTCAAGCTTCTATTGATAGTACACCGGAGGGTGACTTGGCACGACGAACACTACAAGTCAAAGAGAAAAAGATACTGGGCTATGGGGTTGTTGTGGAAGGGTTAAGCGATCAGGATTCCCTCAAACTGCAGTGGTATGGCTTAGGTGGGCGGCAGCATTTCGGCTGTGGTTGGTTCTACCCGGTGAGGGAGGATGCTGATGCCGCCTAAAACTACACCACCAAAATTACAACCTGACATTCTGCTGGCAAAATCATCCCTTCCAGGCAGTGAGGACTGGAGAGGAACACACCATCTCATTGGACATACAGCAGCTGTTGTTGAATCAGTAACAACACTGGTTGATACGTTGGGGTTAGGTCTAATTCAACAGTTTGGCTTGGACTGCAAGTTAGAAGTGTTGAGAGCAACGGCACGACTAGCAGCCTATTTGCATGACTGGGGTAAGGCAAACGACCATTTTCAAATGGTTGTGCGGAATGACCTGAAATCCTTGCCTCGACAATACAGGCGCGACCCACGGGAACGCCCTCAAATGATTCGTCATGAAGTGGCTTCAATGTTAATAGCTTGGGAGTTTCAGGACTGGTTGAAACAATGTCCTGATGCCGATTTTATGATGGCGATCGCTACTGCTGGAGGGCACCACCTCAAACTGGGCGGCAAACAAGGTAAGGATACCAGTGAGTTAGGTGAAGTGCGTGAAGGAACGGGGGATACTTGCCTGTACTGGTATGTCCATCATTCCTACTTCCATAAACTCATTCGCTATGGAGTTAGGAATTTAGGTTTACCAAACACAATTCCACCGTTCAAATTCTCTCAGCGCTGGGAGCTTGGAGAAATTAAGCGAGAGAAG
Source organism: Leptodesmis sp. (assembly GCF_052746595.1). Classification (NCBI taxonomy): domain Bacteria; kingdom Bacillati; phylum Cyanobacteriota; class Cyanophyceae; order Leptolyngbyales; family Leptolyngbyaceae; genus Leptodesmis; species Leptodesmis sp. Next base: position 4,969 of record NZ_JBRAGO010000150.1, on the reverse strand, counting down.
CGGCAGGCCGTTCTTAACGCATTTGAAAACTGGGAGCCGCATACAACATTACTGGCTGTCCTTAAAGCTTTGTTGGTTGCAGGAGACGCGATCGGATCAGCTTCGGCACAAGTTTCTATCAATATCTACGAATGGATAGAGAAGCAACTGATCGGAACAGAGGAAGAAAGTAATACTCTCACTGAAGAGGATTTACAACGGGTCATTGATGCTCGACGGGGTAACAATCCACTGCGGCAGTTTCAGGTGGACTTGAAAGAGAAGTCTGCACGAGTGACGATGGCGCGGGCTGGATGCGGCACGGGTAAGACATTAGGAGCTTATAACTGGGCGCAGAAGCATGCGATTGGGCGCAAACTATTTTTTTGTTATCCCACAACAGGAACCAGTACCGAAGGTTTCCTGGACTATGTTCAGGATGAAGTGGAATCAGTGTTGCTGCACTCCCGATCAGAGGTTGATCTAGAATTGGCAAGAACTGGGGAGGAAATTGACAATGGCGATGAAACGATTAACGAAACGGCTCAAAAGTTAGATTCCTTTAAAGCCTGGGGTGCAAAGGTCAGCATCTGCACCGTTGATACGGTTTTGGGCCTGCTTCAATGTAATCGTCGCCCACTGTATTGTTTTCCCGCGATCGCCAATGCTGCCTTTGTGTTTGATGAGGTGCATTGCTATGACGATGCCCTATTTGGAGCCTTGCTGCGCTTTCTAAAAGTAGTGAAAGCCCCCATTTTGCTAATGTCTGCCTCTTTCTTACCAGCCCAGGTGAAAGCCATTCGAGCCGCTGTGGGTGAACCTGTAGAGATTATTCATGGGCCACAGGACATTGAGCGGCAACCCCGATACCGATTTCATGAGGTAGAACAGCCCGATTGGCAGCGGGTACAGCAAGAGCTTGCCAATGGCGGCAAGGTGCTGTGGGTTTGCAATCAGGTGAATACGGCGATTGCGGTTTACGAACAGGCTAAAAGTCTGGGGTTAAATGCACTGCTTTATCACAGCCGATTTCGATATGGCGATCGCGTCCAGCACCACCGGGCGGTTGTGGATGGGTTCAAACACGATCAACCTATTTTAGCGGTGGCAACGCAAGTCGCGGAAATGTCTCTGGATTTATCAGCAACGTTGTTAGTAACACAGATCGCTGATCCGGCAGGCTTGATTCAACGCTTAGGACGGTTGAACCGCGGATATTGTGATCATGCGTTAGATGCCATATTCTATCCTGAAGACCCTAAGATGGTTGGGTTTCCCTATAGCCAGGATCAACTGGATTCAGGATTGGCACTGGTACGAGCGTTTTCTGGGGAAGTTAACCAGGCCCAATTGGCAACCTGGCTGGAGAAACTCAACATCCAGAGTGAACCCAAAGATCATTTTGTACTCCTGGATGGCAAGTGGCGGACTTATCCCGCTCCCCTACGAGAGGCAGGATATACCGTAACAGCACTCTTGAAGCAGGATGAGGCCACGATCGCCCATCTCAAATCCAGTGATCTACCTCGCTATACTGTGCCCCTACCCGCCAGGAACATTAAGGGCTGGCCTCGCCATAAAAAAGGTTACCTGATTGCACCAGCCGACCAGTGGGGGTATTCGTCGGAGTTAGGTGCTTTTGAACTGAAGAGGAGGTGAGATTGTGGCACAATTTACGCTTTCAATTTTTGATCCAAACCTGCTGTTACCCCATCGAGCAGGGATTGCAGCATTGGCGCTGGTATTGCGCAATCTCGAAGATCAACGCGAGGATGCGCCGCTGACCTGGGAGATTACTGATGATGCTGTGATATTGGCCTGGGAGGGGAGCGATCGCAATGTTGTGAAATGGCTGCTTGACCAAACCTACCAGATTACTGAACAGGGTTATCTGGCAGTTCCAGCCCTAAAGTTGGATGAGCAGGGGCAATATACCTTTACTCAGGGTGTAATAACAACCTTTTTGCAACACAGCAAGCAACGGAGTTTGGGCACACCAATCACTAGAAGTTTCATGATTGACCCAGATCAACCGGAAATTCAAATTGAGGTGCGTCCGCTGCTGAACTGCTACTATACCGACGATATGAAGGAGGCGTTTAACAGCAAGGGAGCTTTCAAGAAAGAGATTTCGCTGAAAGGACATCATTTGCCTGGGTTGGTGGAATGTTTTATCAATGGTGCCTATCAGGAATCCCCAGAAAGGTTTTTAGCACTGCTATTCCTGCCCCTGGCCTGCGGGTACTACAAATTACCGGCTCAGTCAGTAGGCGGGAAACTGGCAGCGCGATCGGCTGTTGTCATCCCGAACATTACAAACTTGTCTCATTGGGTCAATAGCCGTCGAGCAATGCCAGGACGAACCTATCGAGATTTTCGCAGTAGCGGTGCAGGGGAATCAGCGTTGCACTTTCTGTTGCAGGAGAAAACGATTGAAGAGGCTCAACAGTTTCGGGTTGATTACTGCGAAGTCTATCAATTAGGAAAACAGGTGTGGGATGGAAATCAGTCCTACCTGAAACAGGCCGTTTATCGGGTACAGGCAAGGGATTCAGTGCTGAAACTGTATGAAGTTGCAAGACAACTGTTTCCAGCTCAGGTAAAGCAAACGAGTAGTGGGGAAACCTGGTTTGCTTTATCAAAAATTCTTCCCTGGATTTGTGACAACTTAGTGCTGGGAAAGCCCTGGTACAGTGGATTTCTTGAATTCCGCAAACGGAATGGTGTTTATGAACGCAAAGGACTGGTAACAATGACTGAATATCTCAATGACGATGAACAAATCCTATTTGATGCTGTCCAAGGGGCTTTCAGCAAGTACCTGTCTGGACAAATCAAACAAGCTCAGAAGCAGGGGCGTCCCCTGGATTATGGACAGGTGACTGACAAAGTAATTTATCGAATGCAACGTCCCAGTACTCAGCAGGAATTTGCCACTGCCTTGGTAGATTTCTTGAGTCAATTTCGGAGCCAAAAGGCGCTATCTCATGGTGCTCAAATCTATCACTGGATTCATCGCGAAGCGAATTGGCGGCAGGCGAGAGATTTAGTGCTACTAGCGATCGCAACCTATACCAGTAAAAAAGGGGATGCTTTGGATGGTGCCGATGTGCCAATCGAGTCTACAGCAGAATCTGATGTAAATGAAGCAGATGAAGCTGAGATGTTTTCAATTTCTGTGAACTGATTACCCTTGCAATTATTAGGAGGCTCTATTATGTCGATTCATTTGTTTGCCACAATCGTCACTGCTACAGCCATTGCTGCCAATAACCGGGGAGAGGGCGATGGTAGTACTCTGGCAACTCTCCAGAAAATTACCCGTGGTAATGACCAATACACAACGATCAGTGCTGAAGCAATTCGCTGGGGACTGCGGGAATACTTCCAAAATCATTATGCAGAAAAGACAAATCGTACTTTTGATCCAGACAATGATAAATATATATTCAAGAACGAGTGTTTCAGTCCCGAAGACTACATTGATGATGACCTATTCGGCTACATGGATGCCAAGAAGGACAAAGATAACAAAGATAAAACGACTAAACGGCGGGGTGCGCTGGAAGTTAGCCGAGCCATCAGCCTTGATCCTTATTGGGGTGATACTGCGTTTGGCTCAAAGGGCGGAGAAAAGGGGAAAACCTCGATTCACAGCACCGAAGTTCACTGTACTGCTTATCAATACTCAGTCGCCCTCACACCTGAAAGTCTTAAAGATCCGGCACGAGCCATCTTAGCCCTGAATGCTATCGCTGCTGTGCGGCATGTCGGTGGAAACCATGCCCGCTTTCTCTACGATTTTCGTCCTGAATCGATTATCCTTCGTGTTACTGAAGACCCCAGCCCCTGGATTATGAACAGCTTTAAACGAATTGGGGATTCAGTGGGGTGTCCTCGTCTAGTGCGCTTAGTCGAGGTGGGTGATGTGAAAGCAGAGGAGTTGATTGTAGGGGGCGAGATTGCGGATACACCTTATGGTGAACAGTTAAGCAGGCTGAAAGTGGAGGTTTGTCGCGGAGTCAAAGAAGCGATCGCAACGGCTGAGAATCGACTCAAAAAGACTCAACTCAAAACGGAGGTGCCTGTTTGATGCAGCTATACCTTGACTGCCCCTGTACTAGCTTTCCTCGCAGCTTTGCACGGGACTATAAAGAAACCTACTGCTATCCACCCCCTTCAACGGTCTATGGCTTTTTGCTATCACTGGTTGGTGAGAACAATATGATGGCTCATGTAGGCGTTAGGCTTGCGATCGGTATCATTGGCAATGCTTCTCCTATTTCTCGGATTGTCCGCAAACAGCGCCATCATAAATTTAGCCGTGATCATCTGGGCACTTATCCCACAAGTAAGTTCTCAAAACCCAATCACCACGAATTGCTCACCGATCTGCAAGTTGCTATTCAAGTCGACTCTACGGAGGAAACTGCAACTGTCAAATTGGTTAATCGGATTGCGATCGCTCTTGCCACGCCAGAACAAATTAGCCGTTTCGGGGCGTTAAGTTTGGGTGAATCGTGGGCAATGGTCAATGGTGTTCGGGCCTATCGAGAATCAGATGGGGAAATTCAGTGGCTGGTTAGAAACAATCGGGGATTAATTAGCTTACCAGTTTGGATTAACCGGAATACCGGACAGGGGAGATTCCAGCGTTTTCATTTAGGTGAGTTCTGCCAAGATTGTTGGGTTTCCATTTCACCACCGATAGTTGCTGAGATACCAAAGCCAGGAAAATCTAGACGTAGTAAATCACACACCTAGTTAATAGCGCTTTGGTTAAGGGATTGAACCTTGAAAAGTGAATGACGACGTAATATAACCAGCCCCATTAGATAGGGGTTTCATAACCTTCGATCGCCACAAGGCGTTTTTTCCCTTTTATTACTGCATGGCTGCATTGTCTACCTGTAAATTGCAGAGAAACAGGTGTATTGACATTCGTGATCCTAAACGGTGGCGTAAGGCATTCAAACTGCTCAAGGGTTAT
>NZ_JBRAGO010000149.1:5332-7846 GCF_052746595.1 Leptodesmis sp. | reverse complement strand
TGTACCCATCCTGTCATTCTGGCTGATTGAATGGGCACGCTAAGCTTTGCGCATCCAACTACGTTGTTGTTTGGCTGAGAATTTAAAGCTGTTTACACGCCTTATGCCTGATGCCAACTATTAGGCTTGTGCCACGCCATCCTGACGGGCCGCACGTTGAACGGCAGCGGAAACGGCACTCGCCACCCGATCGTCAAATACAGAAGGCACAATATGTTCTGGATTTAGATCGGCGGGTTTGATCAGGGAAGCGATCGCCTGAGCCGCTTCCAGATACATATTAGTGGTAAAGGTCTGGGCGCGGCAATCCAGGGCACCCCGGAAGAGGCCAGGAAAGGCGAGTACATTGTTGATCTGGTTGGGATAGTCGCTGCGTCCGGTTGCCATAATGGCCACCTCTGCACTGACCAGTTCCGGCTGAATTTCGGGAATGGGATTCGCCATGGCAAAGACAATCCGGTCAGTTGCCATCGATCGCACCATTTCTGGAGTCACCACTCCGGGAACACTAACCCCCAGAAACACATCCGCGCCCTGCATCGCATCCGCTAGCGTACCCGCCATCTCGACGGCAAACTCCCGCTTCTGTTCTGTGAGATCCGCTCGCTGTAGGGATAAAATGCCTCTGGAGTCACAGATACAGAGGTGTTGCACCCCCGCTTTTTGCAATAACCGGGCGATCGCAATGCCTGCCGCGCCTGCTCCATTAATTACAATTCGCACCTCTTCCATGTGCTTTTTCACCAGTTTGAGGGCATTGATCAACGCGGCTAGACTGACGATCGCTGTCCCATGCTGGTCATCGTGAAAGATGGGAATGTTGAGCTCTCGCTGCAACCGAACTTCAATTTCAAAACAACGGGGAGCGGCAATATCTTCCAGGTTGACTCCGCCAAAGACAGGAGCAATGCGCTTCACAGTTTCCACGATTTCGTCTGTGTCCTGAGTGGCCAGACAGATAGGAAACGCATCCACTCCGGCAAACTCCTTAAACAGCATCGCTTTTCCTTCCATCACAGGTAGTGCCGCTTCTGGCCCCAAATTGCCCAACCCTAAAACCGCACTACCATCGGTGACGATCGCCACCATGTTGTGCTTAATCGTCAGGTTGTAGACTTCTTCGGGATTTTCGGCGATCGCCGTACAAATACGACCCACCCCAGGGGTATACGCCATTGCCAAGTCATCCTGTCCCCGCAAGGGAATACGGCTCTGAACACAGATCTTGCCACCCCGGTGGAGATTGAAGGTGCGGTCATAGACATTAATCACCTTAGTTTCTGGCAACGCTTTCACCGCCTCGACGATCGCTTCCGCATGTTCGGTACTGGCGCAGTCGATGGTAATGTCCCGAATGGAAATCTGGCGAGTTTGCTCAATCAGATCAATCTGTCCCATGCTTCCACCCAGGGTAGAAATTGTTTTGGTGACATTTGCCAGCATTCCTGGACGATTGGGAAACTGAAAACGAATGGTTAGGCTAAAACTGGAATTGGGTGTCAGATCTGTCATGGTGTTGGAATTTTGGGTTTTGGATATTGGATGTTGGCAAATGCTGATCGGTTTGAATTACTCAAGAACCGGGCATTCTAGGGTCTGATATGGAATCCTATCAGCAGTTGCTAGAACAGGTGAACGATCGCTCAACCTGCAAGCAAAACATGTGATATCTACGGTCTGAACTTGACTTAACTCGTTGGTCGTTCCTTAGGGTAAGAGAAGATGGGACTTGCAATTGTACCAGGCCACACGGATCGCGTCATGAGAGTGTCCCTACCCCCATCTAAAGCCCCCAATTCCCAATCCCTAATCCCGAATCTTTACTCTATGCCAAGTCTTTATACTGAAATTGAAATCCGTGCTCCCCGACAAAAGGTGTGGCAGGTGCTGGTGCACAAAGAAAAGTGGGTTTATTGGAACACATTTTTGTATGACTGTAATCCTCAGCGAAAGTTTGCTGAAGGGCAGGAAGTATTTTTATCTCTCAAGCGTGTTCCTGGCGAAGACGAAACCGAGTTTCAACCTCGGATTACCCTGCTGCAGCCGCCTGTCTGCTTGAAATGGGTATCTGGAATTCCAGGCTTTGTCAGCGAGCAAGTCTTTGAGTTGCAGGATATGGGGCGCGATCGCACCAAATATATTCACCAGGAGCATTTTTCGGGAGTGCTGACCCGCTTATTTCTACCCTTTATCCGAACTGAGGAACAACAGGGCATTCGACGCATGGCCTGGGAATTGAAGCAATTTGTCGAGAACCTCAGGTAGAGATGCTCCGCTGAAACGTTTCCACCCGGTATAGGAAGATGCTACCTGGCACCTCTAACTCGGATCCGCAAATGAAGCGATCGTAGTATTTTGAGCCTTATAATTCTATAAAAACGTTGACATTTTTGTTGCAGCTAAAAAATAAGTTTTATGCAAGGTTAAAACCAGTCCAGCTAGAGAACAGAAGTTTTCCCACAAGAGAAAATACGGTTCTGGGCTTGGACAAAGTTGATTTCCGCTAAGCCACCT
>NZ_JBRAGO010000149.1:0-5232 GCF_052746595.1 Leptodesmis sp. | reverse complement strand
TGTTTCCGTCACTATAAAGAAGTGGCCATGATGCCGCAGCGCACTGTTTTGATCATTGATGATAGTCCAGAAGATCGGGAAGCCTATCGGCGTTATTTGCTGCGTGACCAAACCCACCACTACATCATCCTGGAAGAAGAATCAGCTGAAGCAGGTTTGGCTCAGTGTCAGAACTTGCATCCAGACAGCGGGTTATTGGATTTTCGGTTGCCTGACCTGGATGGGCTGGAATTTTTGGAGGAACTGAACCAGCAAGCAGGAGATCAGGCTCCTCCCGTGATTATGCTGACTGGCCAAGGAGATGAGGCGATCGCGGTGCGGGCCATGAAACTGGGTGCCCAAGATTACCTGATCAAAGGCCATACCAGTGCCAGTGATTTGCTATTTACCCTGAATAATGTCATTCAGAACGCTCAGTTACGCCGGGAGTTACAGCAGCGCAAAGCGGAGTTACAAGAAAGCCAACGATTCATCCAGAAGATCGCCGATACAACTCCCGGTATCGTTTATGTCTATGACCTCACAGAACAGGGCTGTGTCTATATCAATCGGGGGATTACTGATGTTCTGGGCTATACCGCCGACCAGATTTCAGAGATGGGAGCTACGATTCTGAAACAACTCAAGGATGTAATTCCGGTTGGTTTTCGGAATGGTTAAGGCGATCAAGCCACTGGCAATGGAACGGTGGCTCTCGGCTTCCTGATACAAGCTGGGCAGGGCATCGGTATAAAAAAGATTGTCTTCAGTATGGCTCTCCAGCCACTCCAGTAAGCGGTGTAAAGCATTTGGGTCAGGGGTCTTGCCCAAGGCGGTAAATTCCCCATTCCAGTAAATTGCAGCCCCCTGAGCACTCACCAAGTCCAGGAGTTACAAGTTTGGGTTGATGAGATAGTTGATTAATGAATGCTGGTTCTGTTGTGGAATTATTTCTATAAATTTGGCCTGGATGGACTTTAGTTTCATTTTTTAATCCAGGTCTTCATTCGCTTCTTTGGTGATCAGTTCCATCGACATAATCTGGCCCAAAAATTCGCAGGCAATCCGCACCGCATAAGGAATGAATTTGGGTGTGCCATGATGGCAGGCGATCAATCCTCACAGTTCTCCCTGTTTGATCAAGGAGATGGATATGGAAGCGGCTACTGCCATATTTTGCAGGTACTCAATGTGGCAGGGAGAGACACTTCTGAGGACTGCAAGGCTGAGATCCGTGGGCCGATCGCTGAGGGGATTTAAAACTGGGATCAGGGGGACGGGTTGGTAATGTACATCGGGAATGAGCCGCAACCCGTTGAGGGTGTAAAGCTGTCTGGCGGAGTTGGGAATATCGATCGCTGGGTAGTGTAGCCCCAAGTAAGGATCTAGACCGTCCCGCTGGCTTCCGCAATCACCTGGCCTGCTCCGCTACCATCAAACTGGTAGACCGTCACTCGATCGCACCCGGTTAGCTGACGAATTTCCTGCACAATCCCCTGGCCCAGTTGTTCCAGAGTCATTGCACTTTGCATCCGGTTAAGTGCTCCTTTCACCAGATGATAGAATCCAAAGACATCTGTTTCCTCCTCAAGTTGGGCAGGCTCCAGTTCCAGAATCACCCCCGCCTCAGTCCGATGAATCATACCATCCATGCGCCGCGCTTGTTGGGTATGCGGAATCATCAGGTGCAATGGGTTGATCGAGTTAAAGTCACCACCCAGATAGGCACTGAGCATTTCAACCTGGAATACTCCCAGCAGGTCGATCAAGGGAGTATTGAGTAATTCCTCGGGTCTTCTGCCTAAAACTGCAGCGGTATTAGCACTGACCTGGACAATAGTGAGATCAGGCTCCCTGATCAGTAGCAGGGCACCGTGGGGTTGAATGGCTCCTGGAATATGGATGGGTTCGCAATCGCCAGGAGGTAAATCAGGTATGGCAATGCAATCCCTTTCGATTGAGCTCATAATGACTGGAGTCAGGGCACCTTAACATTATTCTAAAGCAGACGACATCTGCAAAAACCAGGAAGGTTTTCAGCCAAAGGCTCTCTATGATGAGTTGGCAGGGTGTTCACCCTCTCATTCCTGGATATCGTAAACTCTCATCTTCTAGTTAGGCAGCAGGCAGTATGGTTCGTATCGGTATTTTGCATTCTCTAACAGGTTCTATGACCATCAGTGAACGCTCACTGGTGGATGCGGCCCTGATGGCGATCGCGGAAATTAACCAGGCCGGAGGGGTGCTGGGACAGATCATTGAGCCTGTGATTGAAGATGGAGCATCTGATCGTCAGGAATTCGTCCGTAAAGCTGAGAAATTGCTGCACCAGGATCAGGTGGCTACGATGTTTGGTTGCTGGACTTCTGCCAGTCGTAAGGCCATTGTGCCTCTGGTGGAAGCCGCTAATATTCTGCTCTGGTATCCCGTGCAGTATGAAGGGTTGGAAGCGTCTAACCGTGTCTTTTATTTCGGGTGTTGCCTCAATCAGCAAGTCGAACCTGCTGTGGCCTGGTTGTTGCAGCATTATGGCGATCGCCTTTATTTACTGGGATCCAATTATGTGTTTCCTCGCACCATTCATAAAATGGTTCACGCCCAACTGCAGCAGGCTGGGGGAACTGTAGTGGGTGAAGTCTACGTTCCTCTGAGCAGCAAGGCGTTTGAGCCGATTCTGCAAGAGATTCTGCAAGCAAAACCGGATGTGATTTTTAATACCTTGAGTGGAGACAGCAACCTGGCCTTCTACCGGGCTTACCGAGAGGCAGGCTGCTCACCGGAGACGTTACCCGTGATGGCAGTGAGTGTTGCAGAACCCGAATTGCAGAGTATTGCTGCTTGTGCAGAGGGTACTTACGCCAGTTGGAGCTATTTCCAGAGTTTGCCCACCCCGCAGAACCAGCGGTTTGTCCAGGCGTTTCAGGCACGCTATGGCGGCGATCGCGTCACCAGTGATCCAATAGCTGCTGCCTACAGTCAGGTCTACGCCTGGAAACAAGCAGTCGAAACGGCTCAAAGTTTTGCTACGGCTGCAGTGCGTCAGGCCGCTTATGGTCAGCTTTTAGAAACGCCAGGGGGGACAAATTCAGATTGAACGCAACCATCATGTCCAAAAGCCCTGTTTGATCGGCAAGGTGTTACCCAATGGTCAATTTGAGGTAGTGGATCAGAGCGATCGACCCCTACCGCCGCTACCCTGGATGGGAGTGGAACAACTTACCCACTTTCCCAATCAAACCCTGGTGATCGATCTGCTGGCAGAAGTAGTTCAGAGCAACCATTACCTCAGCGAGCTGGAACAACAATCTCGCACCCTGGAAGCAACCCTGGCGCAATTGCAGCAAGAAACCCAGGAACGCCAACAGGCAGAGGCAGAGTTGCGAACCATGTTTACAGCTATGGATGATTTCGTCAGCATCTTCGATCAGCAGGGGCGTTATCTCAAAATTCTGTCTACCGACTCCAGTTTGTACAACCCAGATTTGGAGCGAATCGGCAAAACGGTTGACGAGATTTTACCGCCAGAGCAGGCAGATCTCCACCTCAGTTGCATTCAACAGGCACTGCGTACTCAGCAAACAGTGAGTTTGGACTACCATCTAATGATGGGGCATGAACAACGTCGGTACTCTGCCAAGGTGTCGCCCCTGTCTGATACCACGGTGATCTGGGTGGCACGGGATATTAGCGACCTGGAGCGTACTACCTTAGAACTGCAACAAACGGAAGCCAGAAATCGGGCATTACTGGAGGTTATCCCCGACCTGATCATGCGTATCAACCGGGAGGGAACTTATCTGGACTTCGTGCCACCCACCAATTTCACCATGATTGGGAAAGAAGACCTGATTGGTAAGAGCGAATACGAGGTCATGCCACCAGAAATTTCCCAGCAGCGGATGCATTATATACATAAAGCCCTGGATACACGGGAATTGCAAATTTTTGAGTATTCCCTGAACATTGATGGCACCCTGTCTCACGAAGAAGCCCGGATCATTCCCTGTGGGCCGGATGAGGCGTTGGTGATTGTGCGCAATATTAGCGATCGCAAGCGAATGGAAGCAGAACGCAATCAGGCGGAAGCCGCCCTTGTCCAGGCCCATGCAGAAATTCTGGCTTTGAATGAACAACTGAAGGCAGAGAATTTGCGGATGAGTGCAGAGTTAGAAGTGAGTCGTCGGCTACAACAAATGGTATTGCCCAAGGAATCGGAACTAAACGCGATCAATCAGTTAGACATTGTAGGCTTTATGGAACCTGCAGATGAAGTTGGCGGCGATTACTATGATGTCCTGCAACAAAATGGCCGGATTCAAATCGGCATTGGGGATGTCACGGGGCATGGTTTAGAAAGCGGAGTTATCATGCTGATGGTACAAGCCTCAGTGCGAGCATTAATCGCGAATGGGGAAACCGATAGCACCAAACTCTTGAATACGGTCAACCGAATTATTTATGACAATACCAAGCGGATGCGATCGCCCAGAAATATGACACTAGCCCTTCTGGAATACGAGTCTGGAGTGCTGAGATTAACAGGACAGCATGAAGATTTAATCATTGTAAGACAAAATGGTGATATTGAAAAAATTGATACTTTGGAGCTAGGTTTTCCATTAGGTTTAGAACTTGATATAAGTCGCTTTGTTTCCGAAAAAAAGTTTTCCTGAATTCTGGTGATGTAGTCGTTTTATATACAGATGGAATTACGGAAGCCATGAACCTCAGAAAAGAACAGTACGGCTTAGAGCGATTGTATCAGGTGATTCAAAAACACCGAGATTTTACTTCTGAAGTCATCCGTAAAGCAATTATTGAAGACCTAATGACTCACATTGGAGAGCAAAAAGTATTTGACGATATTACGGTAGTCGTTCTCAAAAAGAAATAGCGATCGCGTGAGATCCGCGCAAAAAATGGGCATTTTAGACTAAACCTTGTCCAAGCCCAGAACTGTATTTTCCCTAATTGGAAAATTACTGTTTTCTAGCTGAATCTGGTTTAACCTCAACAAAATAGCTTACGAAGATGCTTTAAAATCACTTTGGCGACTGAAGTCGTGGCTATCCGGAGAAAACCTGTCGATGCAGGTTACTGAAAATCTTGATTGTATTGAGTCTGCGTCGGCAGACCTTGTTAATGTAGTCGCGGTTTCAAGCGCCGGATACTTTTCAAACGCTGGTTCAGGATTAGTTATTTTTTTCTGAGAAAGTTCTTTAAAGCTCGAAGAGGTTAAGATTCATAAGAGCC
>NZ_JBRAGO010000148.1:0-8022 GCF_052746595.1 Leptodesmis sp. | reverse complement strand
GACGCAGACTCAATACAATCCAGGTTTTCAGTAACCTGCGTCGGCAGGTTTTCTCCGGATAGCCGCGACTTCAGTCGCCAGGGTGAGAAAGAGACGGGCTTTTAAAACATCCTCTAAATACGGCTGGCAATTCTCTCGTCATGAACTCTCCGTGGGATAGCGCATTCACTGACAGGCTTGGGATCTCAGCAGAACTTTTTTACCTCTCTATCAGTCTTTCAAAAGAAAGTGAAAAAATCCTTGGCTTCGGATAACATTTCAAGAATCGAGCAGACGACTACTTATGAAATTCTCCTTCCCCATGCAGACCGCCCTTCTGGTAGCACTTGGCATTGCCAGTGCCACCGTTTCCTGGACTTCTGAACCCGTTCAGGCTGTTCAATTTGATAAATCAGAAATTGACTCTTCCCGGTTTATCATTCTGGCTTCTCCGATTGGCACTACGGATGCCTATAAACTATTGATTTTTGAGCAACTCAACAACCGTCGCCAGTGCTGGCAGGAAATGGCTGGAACTCCCACCACGATCAATCCTCTCTTCATGAGCTTTGACTTTACCGGCATTTGTGGCCGCAGCACCGACAGCAATGCCTATTCCGTGCGGGTTGGGGATGAAGACCTGGCTGGACGTTACAATTTACGAATTGTCAAAAAAGCGAATGAACTTGTGTTAGTGGCGTTCTCGCTGACCGACAAAAATCTGCGCCTTTTCGAGATTGGCAGAACCCACGGGTTATCCGATGGCTACCTCAAAATCGATCTGGATCCGGGCTGGCGCTTGACTCGCCGTATGTTTAATGGCAAATCAACAGGCCATTTATATTTCACGACCGATCGCAGCCTGGGAGATCTGGCCAACCAGGTAACTCCATCGGCACCAACTGAGCAAGTCCCTCCTGGTTCTCCTCCTGAATTTGCACCATCCCAACCTTCAGCCCCTGCCATCCAACCTTCTGATGCTTCCCCAGCCGGGACAGTTCCGACTAATCCCAATCCTCAAAAACTCAGCCTGCCCACTCCACCGCCCACGGGAGCAGTCACACCCTCTTACTCGGCCCCCGTTACCCCTGGACAAACCCAGTCTTCAACAAGCAGTCCTGCTTCCCAAAGTAACGGGCAGGATGTCGTCATTCCTGTTGCTCCCGGAGAAATCCTACCTGCCCCTATGCCCTCCGGAGCTGTTCCTCAAACGCCAACTAATCAAACTAATCAATAGAGATCAATTAATCAATTCAATTAAGCATCAATAGAAATGAATAGAGAGATGCATGGGAGAGGTGTTAGATGAGACTGTCAATCAATTGTCATCTGTTTCTACGCATGAACCTGACCATCGGGCAGAATGGTTCCGGTCAGAATGGCTCCCGTGAGTTTGACCATGACGCGATCGGCAGAACCCACCTTAGCCCCGGTCAGATCTGCACCACTTAAATCTGCGCCACTTAAATCGGCCCCAATCAGATTTGTTTCCCGTAAATTGGCCTGTCTGAGGTTTGCTTGCAACAGGTTAGCCCGAAACAGGTTAGCCCGTTGCAAATTAGCTCCACTCAGGTTAATCCTGTGCAGAAAAGCATCACTTAAGTTGGCGTCACTGAGATTCGCCTGACTCAGGTTGCGGTTTGATAGGTCTTTTTCCTTCAGATCGGCATTGCTCAGATCTACCCCACTCATATCCGGGTAGGGAGATTTCCAGGCAGAACTTGCCGCTGCAGAGGAAGATTCAGTGGAGCGGGGCGGCGGTGGAGATGTTTGAGCAGAAGAGGACACTGGCCGATAAGGGCCAGTTGGCGTTGTTGCAGGAGATTCATTAGTCAGCGGGTGAGCTTTAGCCTGAGTTGAATAAGCCGTGTGCCCGTTGGAAGTATGCTGAGACGGTGGTTGATAGGGTGATGTGGCCTGGTAATAGGCTTGATACCGGTAGGGATCCGATCGATAGGACTCTTGTCGATAGGAATGGGACTGAGAGTGGTGGGGCTGGGAGTAGGCGGAATGATGGTGGCGATGGTGAGGCTGTTGCTCCGCTTGATGGCTGGAAGCGTGCCCTGAATTAGAGTGGTGTTGATGGTGTTGGGTGGAGTTTTGAGTAGAATTTTGGGCCTGCGATCGTCCCTGATTTTGCCCGTGCGCCTGCGAGTGTGAAGGCGTGGACTCAGACGACTTGGATGATTGGTAGGAGTAATGGGGACGCGGGTAGGGCTGGTAGTAGTAGCGCCGCGATTGAGATTGGGATTGTCCGTTGGTGGATTGAGAGGTTTTTGCCGTTGTAGAACGATGTGCCCGTAGAGTGTCACGGGCATGGTTCAGTTCCTTCATTTTTTCCTGGGCCTGGTGCAACCGATGCGGATCATCTTTAGGAACGCGATCGGGATGCCAGATTAAGACCAAGTCCTTGTATGCCTGGTTGATCTCGTCAAGAGAAGCCCCAGGCTTAACGCCCAATATCCTGTAGCATTGCTCCAAATTTCTCATTGAAACCACGATACCACCATTCCTTAGGACAGGATATTAGGACAGTAGAGACGCTCCGGTGGAGCGTCTCTACATTCTATTAAACAAAGCGTTTACTGGTTACGCAGCAACGGTTCGGGTGAGGAGAACCGGACAAGTGGCGTGGACTCGTACATAGTCAGATAGGGAGGTACCCAACAGGCGATCCAGATCGGGTAGACCTTTGGCAATCGAGGGGCGCCGATCGGGAGATCCTAACATCAGCAGATCAATGTTATTTTCCTCGGCAAGGCGACAAATCTCCTCACCTGGTTTTCCAGAAGCCGCAATACATTGATAATGCACTCCAGCTTTCTTGGCTTCTGCAACAGCCGCTGCCACCACCGGATCTTTCTCAGCCGCGGCTCCCACCACCGAGTCTGATTTTCCAGTCAGGTTGGGATCCACATGCACCAGCGTCAATTGGCCTCCTTTAATATCTCGCAGGAAGAATAAAGCCAGTTTCAGACAATTCTGGGCGGCCTCAGATTTATCAACCGCCACCATGATCCGCCGGATCTTCTTCACGTAAATATCATCTTTGACCAGCAGCATCGGGCGAGATGATAGTTGAAAAACATACTGACTGACGGAATTTTCCAGAATTGAAATAATTCGCTTCAATCCCCGTGATCCCATAATGATCAGGTCAGCATCTATTTCCTCGGCTACCTTCAGCACCACATCTTTCGGATCACCCTGGCGGAGAATCCCGTTGACATGGGTAGGGTCGAGATTGAGCGTTTGAATAGCATTAGCCAGGACTTTGCCGCCTTCTTCCCATTTTTCAGTCATGGCATCTGTTGTAATCTGGGATGGCACGACGTGCAGAACCGTTACATTCGCCCGTTGGATTGAAGGAATCTCCATCAGAGCTTTCAGCATTTCCTCAGAGTGTCCAGTGCCCGAATCCGCCAGGAGAATCTTCTCTATCATCGTTTTGCCTCGCATATCAAAACTGCAGGGTGTCTGGCCGTGTGGCCATCTTAAAAGCAACGTATAAACTCAATACTATTAATAACGCCATCCTCCATATCACTCAACAATCCGATTTTGAAATCCACAATTTTTCACAAAAACTGCTTTTAGATCTTCTTCAGAATGTAGGAATGCCGTTAGGTTTTCTTTATTTTTGATATTAGATAAATCAGTCGCTCAGGTTAACAGAAATCAACGTAGATGGAACTGTCATTGGTCATTTGTCCTCTGTCATTGAGGAGCAGCCGCTGATCTTAGTCCAGGCTTGCTAGCAATTTAATCAATTGTTTAATTCGCAGAGTTAAGTTATTAAAAATTAATACCTGATCGTCCCTGGCTACCTCCTACTGGGGACTAAGGTATGTATTATTCGATACGTTAGATTGAACATGCACAATGGCTAACAATTCTCAAGAAATGTCCCAATTGGTTCCTGCCGGAGTGCTCGAAACTCCGCTGCAAGAGTCCACAGGAATCTGGTTTATCTATCCTGCGATCGCCTATCCCCACAACACAGATTATGGCGGCGTAGTCTGGCATGGCTCCTATATTGCCTGGATGGAGGAAGCGCGGGTTGAATGTTTGAAGTCGATCGGGGTGGAATTTGCCGATCTGGTGGCGATGGGCTGTGATCTGCCGGTGGTGGAACTGGCAATACGCTATCACCAGGCTGTTCGCATGGGCATGAAGGTGATTGTCAAAGCCCGCATGGCTGGCATTGTGGGAGTGCGAATTAACTGGGACTACCAGATTTTATCTGCTGATGGTCAGGAGTTGTTTGTGACGGCACGGGTAACGCTGGTGGCAGTCGATCGGGAAAAGGGCAAAATTATGCGCCAGTTACCTACAACGATTAAGGAGGCATTGGGCAAGTTGGTGGAAGGGTGAAGCGGTGGATGAGTGGATGGGGGAGTTATCGGTTTCACCTGCCCAGGCGATCGCGATCGACCGATTTACCAAACTGAATGGAACTCTTGCCTATTAGACTCAATCCTGATCAGTAGGATGAGCCAAGCTTGGCGTGCCCATTCAAATCAGCCAGAATGACAGAATGGGCAAAGGGAAACGCCGTGCCCATCCTACCTTTTTTCCAATTTGCAAGAAGTCTAATGATCTTCCTCAACGTTCAAAAACTCGACGTTAGAAAATTTGATTGCCGTAACAGATCGAGGTTGGTTTCTTGAGAATAAAGAGAACAAACGGAGCAAGAGATGGTAGAAATCCCAGCTGGAAGTAATTTTTGGGCGGATAATATGCCATCTTGGAGTAGAAGTTCTGAGTTAACCCTGATCCAAGTCCAGTACGCTCCTTTCCCTCTGGGCAAACTGGCAACGCTCTGGCAAGTTTTGGCCTAGACGTTCTATTGATCTGTTCTCTGGTCTGTCATTTCTTGTGAATTACCCCCTCCTTTTTGTATGTTTAGCACCACCGAACTGTTAATAGAAGACTTTGTTCAGAAACTGAAAGAGGGCTATCGGCGCACCTATGGCGGACTGAAGTCTGACTATGAAGACATCATTGGTTGGGTGGGGGCAATGGCCATGGAAAATATTGCCAATAGTGACGCGCTTTACCACAACGTCGAGCACTCCATCCTTGTCACTCTGGTTGGACAGGAAATCCTGAGAGGCAAACATATTCGGGAAGGAGGGGTATCCTGCGAAGATTGGCTGCATTTCATCATTTCCCTGGTTTGCCATGATATTGGCTATGTCAAGGGGGTTTGTCGTCAGGATCGGCCCGGCTACTATGCTACAGGTCGAGATGGCCGTACGGTTGCTTTGCCTCCTGGCTCATCCGATGCTTCTCTGACCCCCTTTCATGTTGATCGAGCCAAATTATTCATTGATGAACGCTTTGGCGGCCATAAGTTGATTGATGCAGAGGTCATTAAGTGCAACATCGAGCTAACCCGGTTTCCAGTGCCTGCCACTGAAGATCATCAGGAAACTACCAGCTATCCAGGTTTAATTCGGGCATCTGACTTGATTGGCCAATTGAGTGACCCGCGCTATTTGAAGAAAATTGGCGCTCTGTTCTATGAATTTGAAGAAACTGGCGTCAACAAAGTGTTAGGCTATCGCAATCCAGGAGACTTGCGAAAAAATTACCCCAAATTCTACTGGCATGGAGTCTATCCCTACATCCAGGATGCGCTTCAATACCTCTCCCTTACGCTTCAGGGAAAGCAAATCGTCGCGAATCTCTATTCCAATGTGTTTGTGGTAGAGCATGAAAAATCAGAAGAGTAGGGGTGCAACTGAGGTTTGTTTGCTCAGGAGTAGCTGCAAGGTCACCAGGATCGCTATTATGCTAGGTTGAACAACTAAGAGTAGGATAAACAGAGTCGATTTTGTCAGCCTTGCTGCTCTCTCCCCTCCCATTTCTGGCTCCTGAGTATGAACTGGTGGAAACGCCTTAAAAGTAATAACCTGGCTCGCACTGGGGCACTTATCCTGCTGATCTTCTATCTGGCCGTACTGGCCGCAGAGTTTGTTGCTCCCTACGATCCCTATGAATCCCAACTGGATGGGGCACTCCTGCCACCGACTCAAATTTATTGGCGGAATCAAGAAGGACAGTTTATTGGCCCTCATGTCTATCCCACGACTCAGGGGCCAGTGGATTTGCAAACGGGCGATCGCAAGTTAATTGTCGATCGATCGCAGCCTTCTCCGTTGCGACTGTTTGTTCAGGGGTCAGAATACCGCCTGTTCCAGATCAAATTACCTCTGCCCACTCAGTTTTCTCTGACCAATCCTAAATTTGAGGACGTAGAAATTCTATCTGGAATTCCGGCTCGACTGCGATTATTTGGCACCACTGGCCCCGCTAGATTTAATCTCTTGGGAACCGATGAACAGGCTCGCGACCAGTTTAGTCGCCTAGTGTTTGGGGGACGTATCAGCCTCAGCATTGGCCTGGTCGGAATCGCTGTTTCCTTTCCTCTGGGTATGTTGATTGGTGGGATCTCTGGCTATTACGGTGGCTGGATGGATACCATTCTGATGCGCCTGGTGGAAGTGCTGATGACCATCCCCAGTATTTATCTGCTGGTGGCACTGGCGGCTGTGTTGCCTCCCGGTTTAAGCAGTGCCCAACGATTCTTGCTGATTATTCTGATTACCTCATTCATTCGCTGGGCGGGACTGGCACGGGTGATTCGTGGGGAAGTGTTGTCCATTAAAGAGCGGGAGTTTGTCCAGGCCGCGCGGGCAATGGGAGGGCGATCGCTGTACATCATCACTCGCCACGTGCTACCCCAAACCGCTACCTACATTATTATTGCGGCCACCCTGTCGATTCCTGAGTTCATCGTGGCAGAATCCGTCCTGAGTCTAATTGGACTGGGTATTCAGCAACCAGATCCTTCCTGGGGCAATATGCTGTCCCTGGCTACCAACGCCTCCATCCTGGTGCTGCAACCCTGGCTGATCTGGCCTCCTGCGATCCTGATTATTCTGACCGTTCTGGCATTTAACCTCTTAGGCGACGGTCTGCGGGATGCCCTGGATCCCCGTAGTCTGCAGCGCTAGTCCAGATAAAAAATAGAAAAATAGAGACGCGATGAATCACGTCTCTATCTATCTTGGGTGATCAACAAGATTAGTGCGATCGCCAGAGGTCAGGTCTACTTCACAGATACCTTGGCACCCGCTTCTTCAAGCTGCTTCTTGGCATCTTCAGCATCGCCCTTAGCAATCCCTTCCTTCACAGGCTTGGGCGCAGCTTCTACCAGATCCTTGGCTTCCTTCAAGCCCAGACCGGTCAGGGTACGAACCACCTTCAGAACAGCAATCTTCTTGTCAGCAGGAACTTCTTCCAGCACCACATCAAATTCAGTCTTCTCTTCTTCAGGTTCTGCTGCTGCTGCACCGCCACCAGCCGCCGGAGCCATCATCATCATGCCACCAGCCGGAGCGGCTGCACTGACTCCAAACTCCTCTTCAATTTGCTTCACCAATTCTGCCGCTTCCAGCAGAGTCAGTGTTTTCAACTTTTCCAAAATTTCATCCGTTGCTGCAGACATGGATTACTCCTTAAGTTGTTTACGAACGAAAACAAGTTTTGAGTTCTCAGTTTTAAGTTTTGAGTTAAAAGGCCAATTCAAAACTCAAAACTTAAAATTCATAACTTCTAAGCTGCTTCTTTCTCTTTGTCGGCGATCGCCTGAATGGCGCGGGCCAGAGAAGCGGGGACTTGATTGATACCGACAGCCAGCTTAGTGGTGACACCGTTGATTGCACCAGCAATTTGGGCAATCAGTTGCTCCTTGGACGGTAGATCGGCGATCGCCTTCACGTCCGCCTGGGTTAACGCACGGCCTTCCATCACACCGCCGCGCAGTTCCGTCTTC
Organism: Leptodesmis sp.; assembly: GCF_052746595.1. Classification (NCBI taxonomy): domain Bacteria; kingdom Bacillati; phylum Cyanobacteriota; class Cyanophyceae; order Leptolyngbyales; family Leptolyngbyaceae; genus Leptodesmis; species Leptodesmis sp. The sequence goes on along the minus strand of NZ_JBRAGO010000148.1, from coordinate 200 downwards.
TTGGATGCCTTTTGGAAATCCTGGTAGGCTTTCAGTGCCCCACCAACATCATCCTTAATCAGCAAAAAGGCAGACGATTCCTTCAGGAATTGGGTCATGGGTTCCCAATTTGGGTCGCCCTCAACCGCAATTCGCATCAGCGTGTTTTTCGTGACTTTACAGACAGCCCCGGTAGGAAATAACCGTTTCCGAAGATCAGT
>NZ_JBRAGO010000147.1:0-8053 GCF_052746595.1 Leptodesmis sp. | reverse complement strand
TACATCAAAGCCCTTTAATTGTCCCATTAAAACACTCGATCGCTCTCTATTAGGAATCCTCAGTTGATTCCGATCCTTCAACAAAACCGCCGAATTTGCAGACATACGACTTTCCCCCTTTCCTGGATGGTTTCTTAATTTCTAACAGTTCCAGACCTCTCTGACTTCTGCCAACTCCTGACACTTCTTTTGAGCTTCTTCTAACGAATCGGCCAATATCGCCTCATAGTCCGTCTGCCACTCCTCACGCTCAGGGTCGTTCAACATTAGTGCGATCGCTCCTAACTTCCTTGATTATTGGGCTTTTGGGGGGTATAGTCCCCTCTTGCCTTGGCATCCCTCAACCCTAGCTCGACCAGAAAGGTTGCAAGGTTAGCAACTGGGCGACCTTGTTGGTTGGCCCAGTCCTCTAACTCTGCTGCTGCAAAGACCTAGAACCGTGACTCAGACTCTTATTCAGCCCAAAGGTCATACCTTGCAGGAATTATCTTGGCGCTTGTCAAGAACAAGAGGGAAGCGGGTTCCTAAAAGAACCTTGCAATGGTGGCTTGCAGAGTTGTGCATAGAGCCAAACGAATTTGGTTTCTATGACAACAGTGATTTAGCCACCCTGACCAGCTTGGTTCTATTCCTCAAGCGGTACCGATTTATCGACAAGTTCAAACAATTACTGATTCAGGAGATTTCCAATGCCAATTAATACAGATGCTCTAAAGACCTCATCTCAAAGCAAATCACCAGACTTGCCCAACCTGAAGCGCCCACAGTATCCCAGCCAGCAACGGAGTGCCGATCGCTCATCTCAACCTTCCCAGTTACCGAGCGCTCCATTAGCTCAAATTGTCCAGCAAAGGCAAAGAGCCGAGTCTGCCGTTGCAAGTGAAGCAGCACTGGTCCAACATACCGCACTTGAGGATGTGCGATCGCTGGCATCCTCTGCCCATCAATCGGCTCAGGAATTGGCGTACCAGAAGACCCTGATTATCCAGTCCTACCCTGGGTTAGTTGACCAGTACACCAGTCAATACCTGCAAGAATTCAAAACCCTAGAATCCCGTGGTAAAGCTGGATTTACGTCTGGCGCTGCCTTTGAGCAACAGGTAGACAAGCTAACCGCTTTGACCCTAACGCCTTTCAGCCCTGCTGCTGCATTAGAAGGACTAAGCCCCTATGATTTCCCAGTATAAATTTTTCTGCAAATGGCCTTAAAACTCTCAACCCCGTGGAGGCATAATCACGCGACGGGCTAATCCCAGTCGTTGCAGCAAGACGATCGCCCACCAAGTCATGTCAATTTCCCACCATTTCCAGCCTGCTTTGGCAACATTGGGGTAAGCATGGTGATTGTTGTGCCACCCTTCGCCATAGGTAAGAATTGCCGCCCACCAGAGATTGCGCGAATTATCATCCGATGCGTGGCTGCGGTAGCCTGTCATATGAGTAGCGGAGTTAATTAACCAGGTGCTGTGCCAGAGGGTAACGGCTCTCACAAACAGGCCATAAATCACAAACGACCAACCGCCCAGCAGATAGAGAACAATTCCCAAAGGAATTTGGAGAAGCAGGAAGTAGCGATCGAGCCAGCGGTAAAATGCCTGCCTTTCTAAATCAGGGGCATATTGGCGGTAAATATTGTAGTCAAACACTTCTGGCCGTTGATAGAACAACCAACCCATGTGGCTCCACCAGAACCCTCGCCGTGCGGAGTAGGGATCTTTATCGATATCTTCGGTGTGCAAGTGATGGGCACGGTGACCAGAAACCCAGAAAATTGGCCCTCCCTGAACCGCCATGGCACCAATCAGGGCGATCGCATATTCCAGGGGTTTGGGTACCTGCAAACTGCGATGAGTCAGCAAACGATGGTAGCCGAGACAAATCCCAATGCTGCCAAATAACCAGTGCAGGGCGATCGCTACTCCCAGCGCTGACCAGGAGAAAAACCAGGGAGCCAGCAGCGCCAGGGCATGAATCGTTGCAAAAAATGCCACACTGATCCAATTGAAAGTAAACGACTGCTTCGGAGCGTCGTTCGTTACCGTATTAGAAGTCATGAAAATCCTTGAAATGTCAGAGTCAAACCAGGGCGTTTTTACCAACGGGCCATTGGCTTTACCGAGAGTTTCCAGCTAAATCCGCCATACTGAAGAAGTAACACTGCTGCACTCTGAAAAAATGCAAGTGTCACTTACATCTGTAAGCTTAACAAGTAATTCTCACTCCTGCAAGTGGTACTTGCACCCATACTATGGCTTTATCCCAAAACCCAACCCGGCACCGGTTGATCCATACGGCGCTGGAATTATTTGCCTCTCAGGGGGTGACCGCAACAACGACCAAACAAGTTGCAGAAGCGGCAGGTGTCAATGAAGTTACGCTATTTCGCCACTTCGGCAGCAAACATGGGCTACTGCTAGCGGTCATTGAAGAAGCCGCTGTTTTCACTCAACTGGGACAGACCCTGGTGCAGCAGGCGAATCAAACCGGGAATATCTGCCAGGCGCTGAAGGATTACGCAACGGCCTGTTTACATGCGCTCGATCGCGTTCCTGAAGTGGTACGCTCGGTCGTTGGAGAAGCGGGACAGTTTCCTGCCGAAAATCGGGCGGCGTTGGGTCGGGGATTCACTCAGGCTAATCATTATGTCGCTGAATATTTTCAAACGGTGATCGATCGTGGCCAATTGCACTCTTACCTGACGGCTGAAAAACTGGCCAGTTTGCTAAATGGGATGTTGTTAGGTTATGCCGTGATTGAGTTCACTAGCGAGTTTCATGAACTCTGGCAAGACCGGGAAGATTTTCTAGAAAATTTAGTAACCTTATTTTTACACGGCGCTGTATCTCCCGCCTCACTCCTACCGCCGCTGACTACTCCTGTCATGCAGAATGTTACCAGTGTGACCTCTGTAGTAGAGGAAGTAGCTGATTTATCTACAGATTTGGTGCATAAAATCTTACAGCAGGCTAAAAAATTGGGTTTACAAGACTATGCACTAGCCTATGTGTTATTTGGAACTGGATTAAGTACTGCTGAGATGACTCAACTAGAGCGATCGCATTACTTTCATGATGCCCATCAACAATATTTACAGATTACGGGCGATCGTGAACGACAAGTTCCCATCAACCAGTGGATTTTGGGTAAACGGTATGGCTCTTACCTGCGTAACCCCTTAACCCAATGGTTAAAAAGCCGCAAAGATAACCAGACTGCACTATTTCTCAACTCCCAGGGGCAGCCGCTCTCAGAGCCAGAATTACGCCAACAGTGGCAACTTTGGACAGCAGGATTATTAATTCCCGAAGGCCGATCGCCCGCGATCGAACAGGCACAACAAACCTGGTGTGTCGAAATGGTAATGCGAGGCATGAGCCTGGAAGATTTATCCATTCTTACGGGACGGGATCAAGCTTCACTGCAACCCTTTGCCAATCGGGCAAGAGAAAAAGCCGCATTAGAAGCCGCTTTGAGGCTGGATCAGAAAGGGGGATAAGGCATAGAAAACATAACACAATAAAGGCCCACTCCCCACCCTGTAGCTGGGGAAGAATAGCGCAGCGACACAAAGCGAAATTCCTAATTAGTTTATAATATACGCTGGGAGCCATTTCTATCATAGAGCCTCGCTAGCGTTGCAGATGCCAATCTTGCTTCCGTGGAAGCTCTAGGCTACATGCCAATTAACAGGGATTGACGCTACCTGTTCGGAGATACAGACTTCGTAGTACTTCGCATAAGTTGACATTGACATGATTGCCAACCCCTTCACTCCTGTAAATTTAGTGGGTCGGCAAGCAGAACTGCGTCAGATCAGTCAGGTGCTGACTGAGGATGGTGATCTTTTGATAGCCGGAGTACCGGGAAGTGGTCGCCGCACCTTAATTCGCTATGCGGCCCGCGAGGTCGGAGCCAGGATAATTGAGATTGATTGCCTGCGAGCCACCCACAGTAGTCGCTTTCTGACGTTGCTGGCCGAGGGAATTTTGGCGGCATTTGAGGCTCCAGAGGAATTGACCCTGATTCAGAAGTGGAGCGATCGCCAGCCCGTTGTGCTAGAGCAAGCCAGTAGTGGGCGATCGCGGCTGGTCTGGCATATCTCCCCTAAAGAAGAATGGACATTATTTCAAACACTGCTCTCGCTGCCTCAACGTCTGGCCGAGTGGCTTGGCTGTCGGGTTGTCATTGTGTTTCAAAACTTTCCTCACATTCGCTCCTGGGATCGTTCCGAGCAATGGGAGAAGTATCTCCGCCAGGAAATTCAGCAACAGAGTCGGGTCAGCTATGCTTTGATTGCCACAGTCGCTGAAAGTTGGGTGCAGCAAAGCAATATGCAGGTTGTTTTGTTGGGGCCGTTACCAGCGGACGAGGTAGCAACCTGGTTGGTAGAGACAATGGCGGCTCAGAATCTCAAATTAGATTCCCAGGCCCTCGACTTATTTTTGAATTACGTCCAGGGAGACATGGGAACCGCCATTACCGTAGCTCGTCGTCTCTGGCTTGACCATCAGGTATCTGAGTTTGAGCGATCGATGCCCGATCATCCTGACCCAGACCCATTTGCAACTCTCGCCTCCCATCCCTACCCCCCAATCCCTCACCCCCAATCCTCGATCGCCGTCCTCCAACCTCACCAGATTTATCACAGTACCCTTACCCTGGTCGAAGATCTGTCCCTGACCTTTGAATCCCTGTTAATGTTGTTGCCTTCTAGCCAGGTAAGAGTGCTGGAAAGCCTTGCTCTCGACCCTACTGACAGTCCCCATGCCCGCGAATACATCCAGAAACATCACCTCTCTCGTGGTGGTGGACTACAAGGAGCACTGGCCAGCCTGCAACAAAAAGGGTTGGTGTACGGCCCGGAGTATGGTTATCAAATTACAAGGCCGCTGCTGGCCTTCTGGCTGAAGCATCGGTTGGTGTGAGAGAATGATCAGAGGCTAGGGAGGTGGATAGAGAGATGACCCTGAAAACCCCAGGAAAATTGTGGACAATCCAGCCGTTGCCCCCGAAATGTTAAATCAACCGGGGGATCTGAGGCGGGATCTGAACAAGGAAGATTGGCGAATTTTTCTACCCTACAGTGGTCTCATCGAGATCCAACAGGGCATCCCAAGAGCGCTATTCTAGGGATGAGTAGACGATACACACAACCATGCAAACTCTGGAAAAAACATTTGATCGCCCATTAGAAAAGCCGTTGGCGATCGCGGGGCGAATCTTTCACTCCCGGCTGATGACGGGCACAGGAAAATATCGAAATTTTGATGAAATGCGGCAGAGCATTGCTGCTAGTGGTAGCGAGATTGTAACGGTCGCTGTGCGTCGGGTACAGACGAACGCTCCCGGCCATGAAGGACTGGCTGAAGCCCTGGACTGGACAAAGATCTGGATGCTGCCCAACACTGCAGGGTGCCAAACGGCTGAGGAAGCCATACGGGTGGCCCGCTTGGGTCGGGAGATGGCAAAACTTTTGGGCCAGGAAGATAACAATTTTGTCAAACTGGAAGTCATTCCCGATCCCCGATACTTGCTCCCCGACCCCATTGGCACTCTGGAAGCTGCCGAACAGTTGGTCAAGGAAGGCTTTGCTGTTTTGCCTTACATCAATGCCGATCCTTTACTGGCGAAACGCCTGGAAGAGTCGGGTTGTGCCACGGTGATGCCTTTGGGATCGCCGATCGGTTCTGGTCAAGGCTTGAAGAATGCCGCCAATATCCAAATCATTATCGAGAATGCCAAAATTCCTGTTGTTGTCGATGCTGGAATTGGAGTGCCCAGTGAAGCGGCTCAAGCGATGGAATTGGGCGCAGACGCCTTGTTGATTAATACCGCGATCGCCCAGGCTCAAGATCCGGTTGCTATGGCTCGAGCAATGAAACTGGCCACAGAAGCCGGATATTTAGCTCACCAGGCCGGACGCATTCCCATCAAAGCCTATGCCAGCGCCAGTTCACCCCTAACCGGAACTGTCAAGTAAGCAAAAGAGACGCGATTAGCCGCGTCTCTTTTGCTGATGCTCATCCTTGACTGACACAAATTTCTCTCAAGATCGTTGCGATTTGTTACGAAGTTTAATAAGCTTAATTGTAATTCATCCCTAGTGCAGTTAGGGTTAACAAAAATTGAGGAAGTTTCATGCGTTATACAGTTGAAGACGGTGGCCGCCCAAACAACTTTGCCGTAGAGCCAAAGATGTACTAGGCAGAGCCTCCCACAAATACTCAAAAGCGGAACTCCATTATCCTTGGATTAGGTGCTCTGCTGTTGGTGGGTGGCCTGATTGCGGTTGCAGCTTCTGTCTCCTGAAAAGAGTTGGCAGAAATACAGTTTGCTGATGAACGGTTTAACTCTGCTACATAAAAACAAGTATTTGATAACAGAGTGGGTCACTGAGGATACAGTGGCCTATTTTTGTGGTTTTTTCTATTTCGTGGTTTTTTCTATATAGTCTGGAACTGCTGCATCAAGCATTGAGCAATGCGGCCTGCGGCTCCTGGTATTCCCATGCGATCGCGACCGTTAGCGGCAATTCGTTCCAAAGCAGCTGTATCAGTCAGAAGGCGGTAAAGGGTGACGGCAACATCAGCCGGATCAGCCACTAAGCAAACCGATTCCCCCAGCAACCGGGTCTGGGCTTCCGCAAAGGTAGGGGTAAATTGGGGGCCTTTGCCCGGTAGGGTGATTGCAGGTTTGCCCAATCCCACAAATTGTTCCGTTGCGGTGCCTGCCATCGCGATCGCACAATCTCCCCGGTGTAAACAATCCCCATAAGCCTGCTGACTCAACCCTAAAACTGCCTGATCCCGGATAAACCACTGCGCCGTAGGGTCAGGAAAAGATTGTAGGGTAGTCTGAGTAAGTTGGGCGGCTAGAATGGATTGCCAACCCTGTAATCTCAACGGGTAGCTGAAAGACTCCAGACTCAAACTGGGAGCAATTGCCGCTAGAAATATGACAGGCTCAGGAGCGGCCATGGCAATGATGCCATTGACGGCCAGCAGAATTCGTTGCCAGTTTTCGTAAGCTTCCGGCGATCGGGAACCGGGCAGCAGGGTAATCGTGAGTATCGCTTGTTGAGAGGGAGAACGGGTTAAAACGCTCTCTGATGTTGCAGTTAGCACCGATGAAGTCTCCCGTGTACTCCTGGTGAACCGTCTGCCAACTGGCAAAGGAGCATTATCCATCTGAGCTTGAGACACTTTGGGTTCTAATCCATCCATCATGGGATTACCCAGGTCAAAAGCTGGGATGTCCCATTTCTGCAACATCCGAGTCGTGATACTATCTCTGGGAAAAACTGCTCGACATCGGGGCCGGCTCATTAACCAGCGCTCCCAGGGATAGTACACTGACCCTGACCAGCCATCTAAAAAAGTCTGAGGAAACAGCCGCCCTGTTTCATCCCGGAGATAATATTCTGATTTTGCCGTCCCGACAAACGCATAAGGGATGCCACTCAACCAGGCTAGCACTAGCGGCACAATATCTCCAACTGCTAAAATACCGCCTCCCTGCTTGGCCCACTGGCGAATTGCCTGAAACTGATGCAAGGTTAACTGCACCAGTCCGCCTTGCACGTCTCTAACAAACTGCCGCCCATCCATATATATAAAGCCACCAGATGGCATAGCCTTAACTGGCCCAATCAGCGGAATTCCCAACTGCTGATAGGCCCGTCCCTCGCCAACTAATGGTAAAGCAGCCAGTTTAGGAACTTGCGGCTGGGCTTGCAGGGCTTGCAGGATTCGCACAGCAATGACATCTTCCCCATGTCCATTACTAAGGCACAACAGTCTGTCGTGAGCGGAATAGCGAAACAAATGAGACGGTAGCAACGGTACAAGCTCCCTTCCTGGAACAATCGAAATATTCTTACTGAATAAGCCTACCTTAGAGGTTTACTAAAAGTTTTGCGTCACATCGATTTACGATCGCAATCTTTCCATTTCCTTATCCCCCATCTCGTCTCCCCAGATCTACACCCTATTGGATAGAAATATTGGCATGCAGACTTAGAAAAGGAATGAGAAAGTGACATCCTCCCGACACC
>NZ_JBRAGO010000146.1:0-8341 GCF_052746595.1 Leptodesmis sp. | reverse complement strand
TGCGTTTCATCCCCGGCTTAAAAGACCGGGGTTCTCACGCGAGTTTTCTATAGCGTCTAGAAACCGGGTTTCTGACTTGCTACCGCTAAGACGGAGTAGCTTAACGATAAAGAAACCCGGTTTCTGAGGATGTTGTTCTATCTTGACTACAACAGTTGAGCCACCGTTTTGTAGAGGGCGGCGATCTCACAGGTAAAGCCAATACTGCTAAACTCAATGGTATCCCCTGTTTGGCAGATGCGGGGAACCAACAAGTTATTTGATTTGCGTTCAAACTGTTCCACCAGAATTTGGTTTTGGTGAACTAAGACATATTCCTCAAAGGTGGGATTGGATTTGTAATCCGCGAATTTATTACCGCGATCGAACGCCTCGGTGGAGTCGGATAGCACCTCAATAATCAGCTTAGGGTGCAGAATAAAATCTTCGTCCGAGCGGAGGTCGCGATCGTCGCAAGTGACGGCCAGATCAGGATAGTAGAAAAGATTGAGGGTAGGTAGACGCACTTTCATGTCAGTAGCGTAGGCAATGCAACCTGTACCTCGTAAATGATTGATCAGGAGGGCGGAGAGGTTCCCTGTGATGATCATGTGGGCTTTGCTGGCTCCTGCCATTACCACCATTTGCCCCTGAAGATATTCGTGCTTGATGGGACTGATCCGCTCAAGTGCTAAATAGTCTTCTGGAGTAAAGTAGGCATGGCTTTTGCTAACAGTCACGATCGTTGCTCCCGTATAGTGATTGGCTGCCTAGCAGGCTAACCAAAGCGGTTAGGCAAAAGCTGTTTTAGTAGAGGGTCAGTTTTTGCGATCGTCGCCTGTTTGGCAAATCGACGCGCTAAGGCTGGTACAATCGCCAGAGGATTGCTGAAACCTGAAAACAGATGCAAATTTTTCCAATCGGCGATCGGGCCAATCAATGGTAAACTATCCCGACTAAAGGCGATCAGACAGTGATGCCAGGTGCCAGGCACGTCTTGCAAAGCCGGAAGAATCGCTCCCACCTGGGTACGAATGGCGGTTTCACTGGCTGCCGCATCCAGCGGAGCAAAGGGATCTGTCAGAGCACGGCTAATTTGTCCCAACCGCATTCGCCCGTCTAAAAACTGAATTGCTCCCGCATCTAGGATGGCAGGCACAGGTTCATGTCCGGGGTGATCCCAGAGTGAATCAATTTCGGCTTGGCTGGCCCTGGCTTCCAGTTGAAAGCGCCGGGTTTGAGCAGGCATTACCAGCGATCGCAGCTTGATGTCCAGGGGGGGGGTTTCGATCAGTTCGGCATGAGTGAAGTATTGCGCAATGGCAATGCCCGCCTGCCGTAAGAAGAGACGAGTGAGTGCTCCCGTACAGATCGCGATATTTTTAGCAGAATAAGTATTCTGGCGACCTTGAATGCCTTGAACCTGCTTCCCATCCCCTTCAAGAACTGCCATTGCAGTTTCAATTTGCAACGTGCCGCCCCGCTTGATGAAAGCCTGACGATAGGCTTCCACCAGTTTCCCTAAATTCACGTGACCATGTCTAACGGTAAAGGCTCCCGAGATCGCGGCTGGATTGAGTAAAGGTTCTAACTCACAGGCTTGCTGCCGCTCCACATACTGAGGTGGTATAGCAAAGGCTTGGTAAGATTGGGCGATCGCTGGAATATCGGCATCTGGGGGAACGGTCAGCACCAGATCCAGTTCCCGGAATTCTGGGTCGCTCTCCAGTTCATCAGCCAGCGATCGATGAATGGCGATGCCCTCTGCACACAGTTGTCGAGTTAACTCTGTGGTTCCGGCCCAATAAGCAATCCCACCATATCCATAGCGGCTGGCTCCCTGCAAGGTGACATCCTGTTCCAGCAGCAACACCGACAGCCCCTGGTTGGCTAACTCGTAAGCTAGTGCGGTTCCAGTAATGCCTCCACCTACCACAATCCAATCAAATTTGTTCATGACTGTGATGGATTCACTTAACTGAGGCCCGATTTAAGCTGCTGTTTTGCCTCTTCCAAAGCGGCGGGCAGTTTGCTGTCATCCCGTCCACCCGCCTGGGCCAGGTTCGGACGGCCACCGCCACCACCACCACACAGCTTGGCGATCGCACCCACCAATTTTCCGGCCTGCAAGCCTTTTTTTACCACTTCTGGACTGAAGGCGGCCACCAGACTGACTTTTCCGGATTCAGGCACCGAACCAAGCACAACTGCACTGTTGGGCAGTTTTTGCTGCAGTTGTTCCGCCGCTGTTTTCAGGGAATCGGGATCCACATTCGCCAGCTCCGCCACCAAAATCTTGAAGTCACCTACAGCCTCCGCTTGGGCCAGCAGACTGTCTGCTTTGGCTAATGCCAGTTGGGACTTTACGGCTTCCAGTTGCTTCTGGGTAGCCTTCAATTCATTTTGTAAGGTGGTAATGCGATCAGGAATTTCTTCTGGTTTCACCTTAAAGCGATCGCTCAGATCCTTCACGATGGCATCTCGTACATTCAGGTACTCCAGCACAGAAGGACCAGCCACCGCTTCAATGCGCCGAATGCCAGCCGCCACGCCCGACTCGGAAATAATTTTAAATAAACCAATTTCAGCCGTGTTACTGACGTGGGTGCCCCCACATAGCTCCATCGAGACTCCGGGCACATCCAGAACCCGCACCTCATTGGCGTATTTTTCGCCAAACATGGCGATCGCCCCCCGTGCTTTGGCCTCCGCCAGCGGCAGAATGTAGGTTTGGGCCGTGTGAGCCTCAGCAATCCAGGTATTGATTAAGTCCTCAATCTGTTGCAGTTCATCGGCTGTTACCGGGCGGGGACAGTGGAAATCAAACCGCAGGCGATCGAACGCGACCAGAGAACCTGCCTGGGAAATCTGATCATCGACAATCTGCTTGAGGGCCGCTTGCAGCAGGTGAGTAGCAGTATGGTTGGCCTGGGCACGCCGACGACAGGCCAGATCAATTTGAGCATTGACTACATCCGCCACATGCAGAGTGCCCCGCTCAATCCGTCCGTAGTGAACGTAGAAGCCGGATTCCTTCTGGACATCGTAAATTCGTACCAGAACATTTTCGCCGGAGAGATAGCCACAATCGCCCACCTGCCCTCCCGACTCCGCATAAAAAGGCGTTTGATCTAGAATCACCTGGACTTCCGTACCGGCTTCGGCCAGCGTGACACTATGGCCGCCCACCATCAGAGCCTGGACTTCAGCTTCTGTCGAAGGTTGGACGTAGCCCAGAAATTCGGTTTCATGAATGTGATCTGCCAGTTGATTCAGGGATCCCTGGACAGTCAGGTCAATGGTTTCTACGGCGTTCCGCGATCGCTGCCGTTGTTTTTCCATCTCTGCCTGGAAGCCTTCCAGATTGACAGTGAGTCCTTTTTCAGCGGCAATTTCCTGGGTCAATTCCAGGGGAAAGCCATAGGTGTCATACAGAATGAAGGCATTTTCGCCAGGAATTTGTCCCCCAGGGCCAATTTTTTCGATCAGAGTCGCCAGTTCCCGTTCCCCAAATTCCAGGGTCTTGAGGAAACGAATTTCCTCCCGTTGTAGCGCCAGTTTGATTGTCAGTTCCATGCGCCGCACATGCGGATAGGCATCTTCAGCCAAGGCGATCGCCGTTTCAGCCACCTGGGGTGTAAATTTCTGGTTAATCCCAATCAGCCTCCCGTAGCGAATCACTCGGCGAATCAGTCGCCGCAGCACGTAACCCCGTCCTTCATTGGAGGCGGTAATTCCATCGGCCAGCATGTGAACCACGGCTCGAATATGGTCACCAATCACCTTAAGCGCAACTTTTGTTAATTCATCGGCCTTGGTGTAATCAATGCCCGCAATTTCAGCCGCTGTTTGGACGATCGGAAAAATCAGATCAGTTTCGTAATTATTGGGTACTTGTTGCAGGATTTGGGCCATCCGCTCCAGGCCCATGCCTGTATCAATGTTTTTACTTTTCAGGGGAGTTAATTTGCCGTCCACATCCCGGTTGTATTGCATAAACACCAGGTTGTAGAACTCAATGAAGCGACTGTCATCTTCCAGGTCGATATAGTCATCCCCCAGTTCCGGCTTGAAGTCGTAGTACAACTCGGAACAGGGGCCACAAGGCCCCGTAGGACCGGACACCCAGAAGTTATCATCCGCTCCCATGCACTGAATCCGGTGCTCTGGAATGCCGATTTCGTCACGCCAGATGGCAAAAGCTTCGTCATCTTCTTCAAACACACTGACGACCACTCGTTCAGGAGGAAGGCCAAACACCTGAGTTGATAACTCCCAGGCCCAGGCGATCGCTTCGGACTTAAAGTAATCACCAAAGCTGAAATTTCCCAGCATCTCAAAGAAGGTGTGGTGCCGTGCCGTCCGCCCTACATTTTCAATGTCATTGGTACGAATGCATTTCTGAGCGGTCGTGGCTCGGGGAAACTCCGCCGCTCGCTGGCCCAAAAAAATCGGCTTGAAGGGTAACATTCCGGCGATCGTCAGCAGAACAGTTGGATCCTCTGGCACCAGGGAAGCACTGGGAAGAACCTTGTGTCCTTTACTCGCAAAAAAATCCAGGAAGGTTTGCCGAATTTGAGCACCACTTAGGGGAGTAAGCATTGGAGTTTGCAAAAAGTACTGTGTGTGAATACAAAACAATCTTTCTTGATCATGCCGCAAGATCGCGGTAACTCTCATGGCTATTGCCACTGAGTTGGCACAGATACACCCTACTTCTTAAATGCCCCAAAATGCTCCGGAGTTTGCCTTACACATCTCCTAAAATTTATCGCTTCAGTTCCAGAATAAGACAAAACAAACTGGCCTGATTGGGAGTGAGGAACTGTTGCACGACATCCTGCATTAGCTGATAGGTGATCGCCCAATTTTCTGGGGGGCCAAAGGCTTTCATAACGGCCTGTTGAAAACTATCCGAATCGAGCTTCTTGACCCTGTTTAGCACCTGCTGAACAATCATTGCTTCGGCTACCTACAACCGTGGATCAGTCTGAGCTTCCAGGTAGAAGGAACGGGCATGGTGATCCATGAATTTGAGCTCACCATCCGTAGCATAGCGACCATCTGCGACATCACTCAACTGCTTCAACCAGCTCAGAGGGTGTTGGAAAAGTATCTGGCGGTTAAAACCGCGACTACACTCACCCAGTCTGCCGACGCAAACTCAATACAATCAAGAGTTTTCAGTAACCTGCGGGGGAAACCGGGCTGAAAATCCCCCTTTTTAAGGGGGATTTAGGGGGATCTAAACTGTTTCGTTACCAGCAAGAGAACTTCTCAAACATCCTCTTAGGTTATGTATCTCTTGGTTAGAGAAAATGAGTTCCAAGAGTAAAACTGGTGGTGTCCTCAATTTGCTTCAGCATCAATCGGGTAATCAGCTTGCCTGCTTCCAATAGCACCTGCCCTGTAATTAGGATGGAGTAGATCCTGTTCAGCCCGCCGTCTAATCAGCGCTTCAATATCCTTAATGGAATTAATATACATCCCAAGCGGCAGTTGAACTGTCTGGAGATCAGATTTCTGGGAAGTCTGTAGGGATAACGGTGTGACCTTTAGGAGGGCCTATCGGGGAGTGAGTGCTAAAGTTAGACGGAGTGATAGCACCAGCGATGAGGCAAAATTTGGCAATTACATTGGTAATATCTTCTCTCAGTGAGTCTTTTAGGTTTTTAATAGTTTTTAGATAGTTCGCATAAACCAGATCATTACAGGTTAAAACCAGCAAAACCATGTCCTGATCCGCTTTATATAATGTGGACTTGATGTCCCGCAAACTGAAATTGGAAGGATGCAAAACCTTCAGAAATCGTTTCGACAACCTGTACAATGCCCTGAGCTAAAACCTCTTTCTGTTGAAAATTTAAACCTTGTCCAAGTCCAGAACCGTAGTTTCTCTGATGGGAAAATGACCGTTCTCTAGCTGGACTTGGTTTAATGTTCGATCTACTCCATCAAAATAAGGCCGCGATCGCCCATCCATGAGAGCAAACTCTAAAATTCCTGGTAAATTCAGAAAATCTTAAATAACTTCCTGTTTCATAGCTTTCCATTTACGTTTCGATACAATTACATACCTGGATGTGTTTTTGGAGACTTCACAGATTATTTCATAGATTATCTATGCTACGGTTTTGGTTTTAGAGGCCCCTATTTTTGCATCTGCTGCTGACGTTCGATTTCATCGAGCAGACTGGTAAAGCGTTCGCTCCTTACACTCTTCGGGTTTAGCCGTATGTCTGACCTTCCTTTCACTCTAGATCAGCTCCGCATTCTCAAAGCGATCGCCGCTGAGGGAAGCTTCAAACGGGCTGCTGACAGTCTCTATGTTTCTCAACCTGCTGTCAGTCTTCAGGTGCAAAACCTGGAGCGCCAGTTAGATGTTCCCTTATTTGACCGGGGAGGCAGGCGGGCGCAGTTAACGGAAGCTGGACATCTTTTACTCAACTATGGAGAAAAGATTCTTACCCTCTGTCAGGAGACGTGCCGTGCTCTGGAGGATTTGCAAAATCTTCAGGGCGGCACCCTCATCATTGGCGCCAGCCAAACCACTGGAACCTACTTACTTCCTCGAATGATTGGCATGTTTCGCCAGAAATATCCTGATGTTGCGGTACAGTTGCATGTTCACTCCACCCGTCGAACGTCCTGGAGCGTTGCCAATGGCCAGATTGACCTGGCGATCATTGGGGGAGAGATTTCTCCAGAACTTCAGGATTCTCTAGAAATTATTCCCTATGCTGAGGACGAGCTCGCGCTGATTCTGCCAATCATGCATCCTTTAGCTAAGGAAGAGGTGGTGCAGAAAGATGACCTCTATCGGCTGCAGTTTATTGCGCTGGATTCTCAGTCCACCATCCGCAAAGTCATTGATCAGGTGCTTACCCGGTCTGGTATTGAAACGCGCCGACTCAAAATTGAAATGGAACTGAATTCCATTGAAGCGATTAAAAATGCTGTTCAATCTGGACTGGGGGCTGCTTTTGTGTCGATCTCTGCGATCGAAAAAGAACTGCAAATGGGTGTGCTACACCGAGCCAGAATTGATGATGTGGTGGTTAAACGCATGCTATCGGTGATTATCAATCCCAACCGCTATCGCTCCAAGGCTGCAGAAGCATTTTGTAAGGAAATCTTACCGAAATTTGCTTCCTACACTGCAGATTTACAGTCATATACTCTGGGGCATTCTGAAACTGTGCAATCCATCAGTCTGGATCATACGCTGGTAGTGCCCGACATCGATTCTTAACCGCAATGGATCTTTACTGCACTCGTCCAGGTTGCCCTAAACCTGTAAACTCCTTTGTAGACCTGGATGATCCTGCAATCCTGAAATCAGTCCCCCAAAAATATTGCACCAGCTGTGGGATGCCGCTGATTCTGATTGGACGTTATTTGCCTCTAAAATTACTAGGGCGAGGAGGATTTGGGGCTGCTTTTCTAGCCCGCGATCGCTATACTCCAAAGTTGCGACAGTGTGTAGTCAAGCAATTTCAACCTGCTAACCATTTCACTCCCAGCCAGCTGCAGGTGGCTCAGGAGTTGTTTGAACGAGAGGCGCAAGCTCTGGAAGACCTCGGCAATACTCATCCAGCTATTCCTGATCTATATGCCTTTTTTGAACTCACCGTTCCCAGTTACCCTCCGGGCCAGCAAGTCAAATTCTTTTACCTGGTGCAGGAATTTATTGATGGTGAGACTCTAGAAGAGGAGTTGGCAAAACAAGGGCCATTTTCTCCCCAAGATGTGACGATCGTATTGCAGGAAGTTTTAGCAATTTTGCAATTTGTTCACGACCATGGCTCCATTCATCGGGATATTAAGCCTTCTAACATCATGAGAAATCCGGAGGGACGCATCTATCTACTAGATTTTGGGGCCGTTCGGCAGGCGACAAAAGCCAATGTCAAGTCCACAGGGATTTTCTCTGAAGGATTTGCGCCTCCAGAGCAGATGCGAGGCGGAGAAATTTATCCTTCTAGCGACCTGTATGCTCTCGCTGTTACCGCTTTGGTGCTATTAACCGGGAGACTGCCCGACGAATTGTACGACGCTCGCAACGATGTTTGGCGATGGCAGGCTTATGCTCCTCAAGTCAGCAATTCCCTCGCCCAAATTTTAAATCGAATGCTGAATAGTTCTCCCAGTCAGCGCTTTCAATCTGCCAGCGAGGTTCTCGCTGCCCTCCCCTCTCAAGCCTCCTCACCTCATTCCTCGATCTCCTCCTCCCCCTTTGCCGCTCCCCTACCCTCCCCCGCTCCCATCACCTCCCCTCCTTCCGTCTCCAGTTCTCCCAATCCCCCCGCCTCCATCCCCACCCCCCGCCCCCCCGCTCCTGCGATCGCTCCCTTTTCTACCC
>NZ_JBRAGO010000145.1:1114-8350 GCF_052746595.1 Leptodesmis sp. | reverse complement strand
TGAGCATCACTCCCCCCTGCCACCGCGAAGATTTCACCCTGCCTATATTCATGTTTAATCGGGCTTTTTTCCTCACTTTGTATAAACCGAAGTTTATAGACCGGAGGGGAGGGAAAGTCAGGAAGGCAATCGCGATCGCCCTGTTGCCGTTACTCTAGCAAAAAGGCAATTACTAAAACTTCTTTATTCCCTCCCATTTGTGAAGTAAAGTTACAAGAACTGTGCCAGTTCCTGGACAGACAACGCATAATGCAGGTATTAAGGGATATGTAGGTAAAGAGCCTGGCTTGGTTTTGGGGTTCGTCTAGAGAGGTGACTATGGTGCAATTTCATATACAGGCAGACAGCGAAATTCCAGCATCCACGCAGTTATATAACCAGATTCTATTTGCGATCGCCTCTCGCCAATTTCCCCCTAGGCACCGTTTACCCAGCACCCGGCAACTGGCTATGCAAACCGGGTTACACCGAAACACAATCAGCAAAGTGTACCGGCAGTTAGAAGAAGCCGGAGTGGTGGATGCCCAGGCCGGATCGGGGATTTATGTCCGAGATCAAACTCAGGACAGTAATGCCAAGTCAACCTCTCCCCTGCTGGAGCAAAATCCAGAAGCTTACAAGATTGTGCAGACCAGCCTGGATGAGTTGCTGCGGCAAGGTTGCTCATTGAATCAGGCCAGAGAGTTGTTTCTGGCAGAAATTGACTGGCGGTTGCGCTGTAGTGCTCAGGTTTTAGTCACTGTTCCGGCTCATGACCTGGGAAATGGCGAAGTCCTGATGCGGGAACTGAAACACGCTTTGAATATTCCCGTGCAACTGGTTCCCCTGGAAGAATTAGGCAAGATTTTAGACCAAACTCGCTCTGGTACGGTGGTGACTAGTCGTTACTTCATTGCTCAGGCAGAGGAAATTGCTGGGCCTAAGTCAGTACGGGTAATTCCTGTCGATATCTACGACTTTGATAAAGAGATTAAGATTATTAAACAACTGCCTAAGGGCACTTGTTTGGGAATTGTTAGCCTCAGTTCCGGCACATTGGGAGTCGCTGAGGTGATCATCCACAGTCTCCGGGGAGATGATCTGCTGGTGATGACGGCGCAACTCGGAGATAACTATAAGATGGAGGCGATCGCTCGCAGTGCCCAAACCATCATGAGCGATCAGGCCAGTTGTGCTGCAGTGAAAGCTGCGATCGCGGCAGCCCGTGAGGACTTGATTCGTCCTCCCCAACTCATCTGCTGTGAAAACTTCATCGTTACCAAGTCCATTAATCTCTTGAAACGAGAATTGGGACTCGAATAAAAAATCATAAGAGAAAAAGGGGGATTAAACCTATTCCCCCTTTTCACCCTCAAGACAGGCTTTCAGTTAATAGAATCATGCAAAACTGACTCTACATTTTTCAGATCCTGCATGTTTTAAGTTACAGTGCCAGTTGTTCAGATTCAGCTTCCAGCAAACTTACCAGAGTCTGATTACCCTGTTGTTTGGCCATCATCAGCCGATGATGCAAATTGCGTCGCAGATTTTCTTGATGCACTCTATTCACTTCCCTGAACAATTCGGCAGTGGTGTCAGGTACCCTAGTCGCTTTCTCTGCTACGACAGTTTCAATCGCACCATTTGGATGCTTGATATATTGTTGTCCCCGGTAAACCAGTCTTTGAGGAGTGCGAAGAGCTGGTGCAGACGACAGGGCTTCAGCAACCTGCTCTGTCGTATACCGAACTCCCCGGTAAGTCAAAGGGTAACTGGTTTCTTGTAATGTTTTACAACGTTGGTATGCTCCCTGATGCCGTCTTAACAGATCGGTTTCTCGGGTTTCTAAGGCGGAAGAATTACATTCGTAATTAGCACCGCGGTAAATGAGTCTCATAGTTCGCCTCACAAAAGAAACAAGGTCTGCAATCATTGAGGCGCGTTCCTTCAGGATTTCTCCTTACTTCCGTCCCATTGGCGAACTTTGCAAATGTAAACTGCATCACCAAGTGAGATGAACGTTTTATTATTTGTCTGTATCATAGCTTACTTTTTTCGAAAAAAAATTCCTCCTAAGTAAGGATCATTCAATATTTATGTCAAAGTTCTCTGATAATAGCTGCACTGCCCAACCCTCCTTCTTAAAAAATTGTGAAGGTTATCATTTTTGACTTTGACGGAACGATCGCTGATTCCTTTGCTGCCGTCCTGAAAATTACCAACCAACTTGCTACTGAGTTTGGCTATGCTCCAGCAAGGCCAGAAGACATTTCCCGGCTGAAAAATCTCAGTTCCAGGGAAATTGTCAAACAATCTAAGGTTTCCCCCTTGAAACTGCCCTTCCTGCTGCAGCGACTCAGAGGCGAACTCAATCGCGAGATCCATCAACTGCAGCCGATCGCAGGCATGAAAACTGTTCTCTTAAAGCTGAAGCAACAGGGCTACAGGTTAGGCATTGTCACATCCAACTCTCGCGAAAATGTCATCGCATTTCTCAAGGCTCAAGACCTGAATTCCATATTCGACTTTGTGGGATCTGGATTAGCTCTCTTCGGTAAGGGACGAGTGATTCAACGTATGTTGAGGCGGCACCATCTCAATCCTGAAGACGTGATATATGTTGGTGACGAAACCAGGGATATTGAAGCAGCCCGTAAAATTGGCATTCAGGTAATTTCGGTCAGTTGGGGCTATAACTCTAGTCAGGCATTAGCAGCAGAAAATCCAGACTTTCTAATTCATCAGCCAGAGGAATTGCTGCAGGTGGTTGAGAAGTGAAAGGTATGCCAATTCCTGTGTCTAGAGGCCACGAAGTAGTCTAAATAATTTCAGTGAAGTGGACAGATTGAATGATGAGTGAGGCATTACTGCAGGTTGAACAGTTGAGCGTTGCGTTTCCTCGGAGTCGGCAGGCTGATCGCGGAGGAAATGAAACCATTTGGGCCGTCGATCAGGTGTCTTTCAGCCTACAAGCGGGAGAGCGGCTGGGGTTGGTAGGAGAATCCGGCTGTGGCAAATCTACCTTGGGACGGGCGATGATGCGTCTGTTACCTGTTAATAGCCAGATTGAAGGGCGAATTCTGTTTGATGGGCGATCAGTGTTGGATCTCAATCCACCCGCATTGCGTCGGTTTCGGGGGGAGGATGTGGCCCTGGTATTTCAGGATCCCATGACTCGACTCGATCCATTAATGACGATTGGCGATCACTGTCTGGAAACATTGCAGGCTCATCAACCTCGGCTCTCGCGTACTCAGGCAAAGGAGTTGGCGATCGCGACTCTGGCTGCGGTCAATATTCCGGCCAATCGCTGGAACCAGTATCCCCATGAGTTTAGTGGTGGGATGCGGCAACGGGTGGCGATCGCCCTGGCACTTCTACTCAATCCCCGGATGATCATTGCCGATGAACCAACAACCAGTTTAGATGTCACTGTATCGGCCCAAATTCTGCACGAACTCACTCGCCTGTGTGCCGAACGCCAGATGGCCCTGCTTCTGATCTCCCATGACTTAGCCCTAGTAGGAGAATATTGCGATCGCATTGCGGTCATGTACAACGGCAAATTTGTAGAAACTGGAGCCGCTGCATCTGTTTTAAGCCATCCTCAGCATGAGTACACCCGATCGCTATTGCAAGCGGCGCTGCATGTGCAGGTAGAAGGCTCATCGTTGGTTATCCGTCCTTCGTCATCAGAAGGACAAGTAAGTGAGGAAGAACCCCTGACAATCCAAAATCTAAAATCCCAAATCCAAAATTCCGAGCCGCTGCTGAAATTGCACAACCTCAAAAAGCATTACGTTCTGGAGCAAAGCTGGATATCTCGTCTGCTGGCAGGTTCCAGCCAGATGATTAAGGCCGTGGATAATATTAATTTGGCCATCTACGCTGGTGAGACAGTGGGACTGGTGGGGGAATCGGGTTGTGGCAAAAGTACGTTGTCACGGACGATTTTGCATTTGGTTCAGCCGACATCAGGACGAGTAGAGTTTTTGGGACGCAATTTAATGGAGTTGTCCCGCCGATCGCTGCAGCAACAACGTCGTCAAATGCAAATGATCTTCCAGGATCCCCATGCCTGTCTCAATCCTATGATGACCGTTGGAGACAGCATTGCCGATCCATTACTGATTCATAAATTGGCGACTCCAGCCGAGGCCAAAAAGCAAGTATTGGCGATGCTAGAACGGGTGCGACTAACTCCGGCGGCTACCTATTACTCCCGCTATCCCTCCGAACTATCTGGAGGCCAGCAACAGCGGGTGGCGATCGCACGGGCGTTGATCACCCATCCTCAACTGGTGATCTGTGATGAACCCGTAAGTATGCTGGATGCCACTGTTCAGGCACAAGTGTTAGACCTGATGGCCGAATTGAAACAGGAGTTTAATTTAACCTATTTATTCATCACCCATGACTTGTGGGTGGCCCGGTATTTTTGCGATCGCATTGCCGTCATGCAGTCCGGCCAGATTGTTGAACTCGGCCCCACTCAAGATATCTTCTCCCATCCCCAACACCCCTATACCCAAACGCTGCTCCAGGCCGCTCCCCTATTGTCTAAATAAATCTTTTGTTGGAACAGCAGGTGATGATTATGACTCTTGAAGCTCCCCAAACTCTACAAGTAGCCCAATAAGCTTTCCAGCATTTCGCTCATGGGCTGGCAACTGGAGACTGGCAAGCCTTTATTGCCATGCTGACGGGTGACTTTACCTTCTGGTTTCCCCTGGGGGCTTACGCGGGAGAAAATGTGGGCAAAGAACGGGCGATCGCCTTTTTTCAATACGTCGCTGAAACCTTCAGCCCAGGACTGACCCTGACGTTGGATACAGTGACCTACAATGATACAACTGTTGTCTTTCAATTTCGCGATCAAGGGTTACTGTGGGGCAATCCGTACAAAAACCGGATGGCCGTTTCCTTTGATGTGCGAGGCGACAAAATTTGCGCTTACCGGGAATATCTCGGCAGCGATGGCAGAATCATGTGACTTCAATCACTATGATTGGCTCGTTCCATGAGAATTCGTTGGGCCGATCGCTCCGCTTCGTCAGGGCCAGGATGGCGCTGAATATAGCGACCGTCGGGTTGTAGCTCCCAGGCTTGTCGATTGTCTGACAATAAAATTTGCAAAATCTCCTGCAGTTCATTCACCAATTTCGGATCTTCGACGGGAGTAACCGCTTCCACCCGTCGATCTAGATTACGTGGCATCCAGTCGGCACTGCCAATGAAAATCTGCTCATCACCATTATTGTGGAATCTAAAAATCCGGGAGTGTTCTAGATAGCGGCCAATGATACTTATCACTCGAATGGTTTCGCTGACTCCAGGAATACCGGGACGTAAGCAACACATTCCCCGCACAATGAGATCAATCTGTACCCCCGCCTGCGAGGCTTCATAAAGGGCACGAATAATCATGGGATCGATCAGGGCGTTCATTTTGGCAGTAATAGCAGCAGCATGTCCCTGTTGAGCGTGAGCCGTTTCCCGTTGAATCAGGGCCAACATACGATCGCGCAAATTCACTGGGGCAACCAGCAGTTTCCGGTAGGCTTGCTGGCGTGAGTACCCGGTTAGATAGTTGAAGAGATCAGTTAAGTCCGCACCTAGTTCTTCTCGACAACTCAGCAATCCCAAATCGGTATACAGGGAAGCTGTTTTCGGATTGTAGTTACCAGTGCCGATGTGAACATAACGGCGTAACTTTTTGTCTTCCTGGCGCACTACAAACACAATTTTGGTATGAGTCTTCAAGCCGACAATGCCATATACCACATTCACACCGACGGCTTCCAAACGCCGCGCCCAGGAGATATTATTCGCTTCATCAAACCGGGCTTTGAGTTCCACTAGCACCCCAACTTGTTTGCCATTCTCGGCAGCAGCGATCAGGGCATTGACGATCGGGGAATCGCCGGAAGTCCGGTACAGAGTCATCTTGATTGCCAATACTTGAGGATCGTAAGCTGCCTGGGTAATGAACCGCTGCACTGAGGCAGTAAAAGATTCATAAGGATGGTGAACTAACAGATCTCCCTCCCGAATCACAGAAAAAATATCCTCGATCGCTTTCTGTTGTTGAAAGGCTTCCTTGGTTTCGTATTCATTGACTCGCTTTAAACGAGGAGGAATGGCAGGCATCCAAACGGGATCCTTCAGTTCCGGCAGGGGCAATCCCAACAAGCCAAACAAGTCTTTGAGATTGAGTAGTCCTTCCACTTCATAGACATCATCATCTGTGAGTTCAAATTCTTCAACCAGCGGCGATCGCAGTGACTCTGGCATTGCGGTCTGAATTTCTAGCCGCACCACAAAGCCCCCCAATCGTCGCTTGCGCAGTTCCTGCTCGATCGCAATCAACAGATCATCGGCTTCGTATTCCTGCACCTCTAGATCCGCATCCCGTGTAATCCGGAAAAAGCCATATTCCTGAATCACCATGCCAGGAAATAAGGCCTCTAAATTATGAGCGATCACTTGCTCCAGTGGCACACCCACCCACACTACTTTTTGTCCCTCATACTGGCGTAAGGGTTCAGGAAATTCCACAAATCGGGGCAGAATACTGGGAACTTTGACTCGTGCAAAATGCTCTTTCTCCGTTACTGGGTCTTTGACGCTCACCGCCAGATTCAAACTGAGATTAGACATGTGAGGAAAGGGATGGCTGGGATCGATCGCCAGGGGAGTCAGAATGGGAAAGACATTTTCTTCAAAATACTGCTGCAAATAAAAACGCTGATCCTGATCCAGGTCAATGTAATTGAGTATATGCACCTTATGTTGAGCTAACAACGGTCGTAATTCCTGCTCTACCAACTGATGCTGCTGAGTTACCATTGGCCGCAAGCGCTGGCTAATTTCCCGCAGTTGTTGTTCCGGTGTGCGACCATCAGGAGTCAGTTTACTCACCTGAGCTTCGACCTGCTCTTTGAGAGTAGACACCCGCACCATGAAAAACTCATCCAGATTGGAACTAAAAATCGCAGCAAATTTCAATCGTTCCAACAATGGGGTTCGGGTATCGATCGCCTCGTGCAATACTCGATTGTTAAACTCTAACCAACTCAACTCCCGGTTGAAGTAATACTGGGAATCGCCTAAATCGATCTGGGGAACTGTCTCTCTTACCTTAGCCATAACGTTTGTGGGATGCTGATATAACCATCGTCTCAAAAATTAGAGAAAAGAAAAAGTGTCTGGGATACAGGGGTGGGTGGGTAAGGGTGTAGGTGGGTGGGTAAAAAA